>CAZMVS010000078.1:0-15967 GCA_964569525.1 uncultured Planctomycetales bacterium | reverse complement strand
ACAAAACAAACCCATTTCAAAATCGCTCATAAACCCCATCAAAAAAAGGTTTTACGACAAAAATCACCCCGAACGGAACACCCGAAAACAAACCCATTTCAAACCATTTTGACATGCCTGAATCCGTCTTCCGGATACGCTACGCTATTACGGAGATTCCAAATGAACGACACATTTTTGCCGACAACCCCCCCTTGCTTTCAACCACTCATGGCACTATGCCCACCTTGCCAATATCATTCACAATATGAAGTCCACGACTCGCACAGCCATCACTCTTAGCGAAACCTTGATCGCCACCGTGGTGATCGGCCTGCTACTCCTTGTCACCGCCATGGGTATCGACTCCGTCCGCACCGAACTCAGGCGGCAACAGGTCTGGTCACTGCTCGCCTTGCTCGATCAATCCCTCGACGCCTATCACGACGCCACCGGCCGATGGCCTGCCACTCAGCAACCACCTACACCATCAACAACCCAGCAAGTCGAACCGTCCCCCGATCATTACACTACAACCTGCCGACAGATCATCACCGCCTTGTCCGCCATGGAACAGTCCCGCCGCCTGTTGCAGGACATACCCGCCATCCTTCGCGAGCAGTCTCCCGGCGATGACCAGGCTCCGCCATTCATTCGTGACGCCTGGGGGACGCGGCTACGTTGTTTGGCCATCGATGCTCCCAGCCGCACCGACCGTCAGGCCGTCGCCGCCCGCGGAAACAAACCCATTTTCGTCAGCGCCGGCACGGATCGGCAGTTCGGCCTGGCCGACGGCGTGGGTGAAGCCGACAACCTCCGCAGCGACGAACTCCCCCGTTAAGCATGGAAAGAACGTTTATCGTCCGTATGATATATGAAGAACCGTGTATCCATTGGCTGAATTGTAGTGTGAGCCTTTGATATGAAACGAATCAGACTATCGATAGCGAAGGAGTAAGTTGAATGACCCACCAGGAGCAGATCAGCGTCCGAACCACCGGGCATCGTGACATTCACGATATCACCGACGAAGTTGCCGCAGTGGTACGTTCTTCCGGTGTGCAGACCGGTCTTGTGCACGTATTCAATATCGGCAGTACCGGCGCGCTGGGTACAATCGAGTTCGAGCCCGGCCTGCAACGCGACTTGCCTGACATTCTCGACAAGCTGATCCCGCCGAGCTGCGACTACGGCCATGAACAAACCTGGCACGACGGCAACGGCCATTCACATTTGCAGGCCACCTGGCTGGGGCCGGACTTGACCGTACCCATTCTCGACGGGCGATTGGCGTTGGGCACCTGGCAGCAGATCTTTCACCTGGAGTGCGACATCAAGCCGCGACAGCGCAAGATCGTTATTACGGTAATGGGCGAGTGATAGTTGCCATTATAAGGATCATCGAAAGGGATTCGTTGTGACCCAATTAGCCAAGCTGATCATCATGTTCGGCGCGGTGATGATTGTCATCGGCGGGTTGTTGTGGATTCTCGGGCGGGTCGGTTTTCGCGGCTTGCCGGGGGATATCAGTTACCAAAGCGAGCGCGTCAAAATATACTTCCCGATCGTGACTTGCATCGTGCTGTCCGCCTTGTTGACCTTGGGCTTGTGGTTATACCGCTGGTTTAGTCAGAAATAGACCCCGTTACATCTCTGCAGGACACTTCATACAGGACAGGAATCGTCATCGAACCACCGCCAATCTTCCCATATTATCACCCTTTGATTAACATTTGACTTTCGTAAACTTCCCGTCCAGTTTTGGTCGGGCGAAAGTGAATTGAGTACCTGTCGAGGATGTCTTATGAAACGCCTTTCAATTGTACATTGTTGTGTCGTGTTGTTTATCGTTTCGAGTTTGCTGCGGGCCGGCGAATACACGGTAAACGTCGGCGGGCCGATGGATAAACTATTTATTCAACAGGGCTGGTACATGCCCGAAGGACCTTATCCGCAATATGGGCCGATCTGGCACAATACGACGGGGCGTTGGGCCGGCCAGGGGGCGACGGTGCGCTTGCCGGTATTTCCGGGTGTAGTGAATACCATCACTTTGCGGACGGAAGTTCCCGGCACGGAGAAGAACAAGCTGTTTTGTATTGTTGATGATGAAGAGGTGGCGACCCTGCCTGTTCATCGTGAATTGTTGTACACGTTCGAAGTTCCTGCGGAGAAGATTGGCGAGAAGAAGTGGGTAACTTTGCAATTGAAGACAGATTACGAAGCGCCGCCGAGTAATGATACGCGGGATCTGCGGGCAGCGGTGGATTGGATCAAGGTCTCCGCGGATGCGCCCCAGCGGAATTACCGGGCGGAGGTTCTCAAGCCTTGGGTGCCTAACTATGAACAAATAACACCCGACCGTGCGCCGCTGCAATGGCGGATGCACTGGGATCCCAACAATATCGGGGATAGTTTCACCACGCAGCGTTTCTATAACCTCGATTACGACGACAGCATTTGGCCGATTGTGCCGGCCAGCTATGTACCGGAATTGCGGCGTGGCGAAGTCGTGTGGTATCGCACGTGGGTGCGCATCGAAGACGGTCTGGAAGGATTCGAGCCCGGCTTGCATGTGCCCGGCAGCGGTTTCGAGGATGAAGGGCGGCGGCGTATCTGGGTGAACGGTAAGCAGTTAAAAAACACCACAGTGGATTTGAAAGCGCAGATCAGCGGGGCGTTGGGTAAGGGCTGTAATTTACTGGTAGTCAAGTGTATGAAAGGGCCGTTGCCTCGGTCCACGGGTGATAATTTGATTGAACAGCCGACGTTTCGCGGTAAGTGGTCTTCTGAACAAGTCAAGATAATACCCGGGTCGTTGGTTTTGACTGATGAATATGCAAAAGCTGATAAGTTAAGCGTGACGCTAATTGATCCCAATGGACGGGAAGTCGTTTCCAAAACAACCGATGTTGTCGATTTAGGTGACAACCGCCGTGGTGTCAAAGTGGAAGAAGCCTGGCAGTTGTCGAGTTACGGGCAATATATGTTGAAGGTTTGCGATAATGTCGGGCATGTACAAAAGTACCCGGTTCATTTTTTGGGCGTTCACTTGTTTCACTGGGGCTGGTACATCGGAGGGCCGACGCAATGGCGCGGTTTTCAGCCTTGCTCCAATGATTATATCGATCAGCTTTTCGAGCGGTTGGGGGATTGGGATCGGCCGCATCATTCCATTTGTTGGGGCGGGGCGATATTTGCCCCGGGGACAGGATTTCATTTAACGGACAAGGTGGATTACATCGCCAAGTTCCGCGAAGCCATCGATAAGGGGCTTTTGGATTTTGCGGGCATGCCTTTTCCGCCGCGGAATATCTGTACGGATTTTGGTGAGTCGTTATTGCGCAGTATGCGGTGGAGTCGGCGATTGTATAAGGATCATCTCAAAGTTGAGCCGCATCGTTTTGCCAGTCACGATTCGACCATGACGCCGTTGTTGCCGCAGATCATGCAGTTATGTGGTTATGATACATACGTTGTGGCGGAGAACTGGTGGGGACAGGGTCAATCGGTACCCAACAGCAGGGATTGTGTTTTTGCCAATTCGGAAGGGACACAAGTTCGGATACTGGACAGTTGGTATCACGGGATTTCACCGATCGTGGCGGCAAGACGAGCCGTGCAGCAGGGCAAGCCGGCGGTTTTGTGTAATGAGGAGTTTGCCTGCCTGGATCGGACGGTGTTCCTGGAGCAAAACCACGTGGATACACTGGCGGTGGAGGGCATATTCCTGCAGCCGGTGACGCTGGATAAGTATCAGGAGATCACCCGCGAGTTTGCCGAGCAATTGGTTTATAACGATGACGAAAACTTGTGTTACAAAGGCTGGACCGGCGGCGGTGAAGGCGAGGTGGAATACGAGAAGGCGAACCGTTTGCTGGAGACGCGGCTGGCGGCGTTGGAGAACCTGTCGGCATTGGCCGGCTGGGTGGGTGAGCAGGTGGACCGGGAAGGAATCGACAAGTATTGGGATTTGTCGTTCCGTTTGCATGAATGTCATACGCACTGGGGTAATGCCCATCCAGATAATACGAAGCGACTTTGCGAAGGTATTGCTTTTGCGGACAAGAAGATGAAGCAAGTGGCGGAAGTGATTGCCGCTAAAGTCGCCGGCGATGGGGAAGGCGTGGTGGTATTCAATCCGCTTGGTTTTCGTCGTCGGGCTTTGGTTCGCTTGGAAGTTCCCGAAGAAACGACTTTTTTGATTGACAAAGCGGGGAATCATTATCACTTGCAGATTGATCCTAGTGATCCCAATAAACGTATTGTTTCGCTGCCCGATCTACCGTCGATGGGCTATCGGCGGTACAAATACTCTAAAGGTAGTGGCATATCAGGGTGTCTAAACGCCAATGATAAAGGGACTTTATCGAATGGAATTATTCGGGTGAAGATTACCGAGCGGGGTCGGATTGCTTCGGTGACCAACATGAAAAGTGGCGAGGTTTTGCTGGGCGAATCAAACGCGCTTTATTTCGCGATGCCCAAGGACAAGACGCCCGATGCGCCGTTGAGTTGCGCGGATGATCCGTTGAACTTCGATTATTACTGTAGTCTGAAGCCGGCGGGTGAGCCAAGGGGGATTTGTGCCGGGACGAACCTGGCGGCGGTGGAATATGTTCTACATCCGGCTGCGTATCCGAAGGTTACGGTCAAGATGCGTTTCAGTCTGGCCCGGGGTGAGCGAAAAGTGCGGGTGCGAACGACGTTTGAATTTCCCGAGCCAACGGTGGTATTTCCTGAAGGTGGAAAAACCCCGCATGAAGGGACCTATATGCCGGGGATTTTTGCCACCTTTGTAATGCCGCGTGGTGCCAAGCCCATGGCGGACATGGCTTATTGTGTGACGGATGGCGTTTTAAATTCCACGAATCACCGCACGTTCATGAAAAAACCTTTCCGGAACGGAACGTTCAACGCATTGAGTTTGGCCGGCCCGAACAGTGGCGAGTATGCGGTTTTGACCCGCGGTTTGCCGGACTTTTTCGTATTGCCGAGGGGGAAGGATATATTGGGTCTCTCTTTCGGCCTTGGCGCAAAGGGCAGCGAATATCATGGGCATTACGTTCACGAATACGCGTTGTATGTTCCACCGACCGATCAGCGGGATCACACCGACGAACTGGCCTACCGGGAAGCGAGGAGTTTCCTGGTTCCACCGGTAGCGGTTCAGCATGACGCAATTGATGGTTTCTTGCCGACGGAAGGCTCGCTTTTGGAAGCAAAAGGAAGCGAAGCGGTTTTGATTGCGGGTAGCGATTGGGAGGCTGGCGAGTTTAGGACGCGCGTGGTCAATCTTTCTGAAGATGACGTTAAGGTGACTTGTGAGGGATTAGCCGACCTGGATAAGTGCGAAGTCTCACCTCGTGGGCAGTTGCATAATCAATATTTGGAACTCGGTCCGCAGGCGGTGCGGGAGTTGCGTATCAGGCGGGACAGAGACGGTGGGTAAGGGTAAGTGTTGTTTTATTGAGCGGCTATCGGTGGGCGGCTATGATGGTGGCTGAGATCGACAGTGTACGAGGAATGGAACAAGATTAAGAAGGTATCGGCTATGTCCAACAAGGAAGTAATGACTTCGCGGGAACGGGTGTGGAAGGCGGTGAATCATGAATGCCCGGATCGGGTACCCATTGATTTGGGCGGTTGTCAGACGGGGATTCACAAGTCGGCGTACAAGGAGCTGATCGATTATCTGGGGATCGAGGATGAAATCGGCGTGATGGATCCGGTGCAGCAGTTGGCCAAACCTTGTGAAGAAGTCCTGCAGCGGTTTCGCGTTGACACTCGCTATGTCGGCGCGCATCCGCCGGATAGTTTCGAAGGAAAAATCGAGCAGAATGAGCGCGGCGGCAAATTGTGGCATGAATTAAAGGATGAGTTCGGGGTGGTCTGGTCCATGCCGGACGAGCAGCAGCTGTACATGGACATTTCGCATCATCCGTTGGCCGAGGCTGATATTGAAGACGTGAAAGCCTATCCGTTTCCAAACGGCGGGGACCCGACTCGTTTTACCGGTGTGCGCGAGCAGGCCTTGAAGCTGCGTGAAGAGACGGAGTATGCGATTTGTACGTATATCGGCGGGGTGGTTTACGAGACCTGCTGGTATATGCGCGGGCTGGAACAATGGATGATAGACTTGATTCGCGATCCGGAATTTTGTGGGGCCTTGCTGGATAAGATGCTGGCGTATTGGAAGGATTTTTATAATGGCTTTCTTGGAGCGGTGGGCGATCTGGTGGACGTGGTGATGATCGGTGATGATTTGGCCGGCCAACAGGGTCCGCTGTTCAATCCGCGCATTTATCGAGAGTTGGTTAAGCCGCGGCAGAAGGCACTGGTGCAGCACATAAAATCGTTGAGCAAGGCGAAGGTGTGGTATCATACCTGCGGTTCGTGCACGGCGTATATTCCGGAGTTGATTGATAACGGGGTGGATATTCTCAATCCGGTGCAGATTGGTATTGAGGGGATGGCGCCGGCGGAGTTGAAAGCGCGTTTTGGAAAGGACATTGTGTTTTGGGGTGGGGGCGTTGACGCCCAGCACGTGTTGCCTTTTGCGTCGGCGGACGAGGTTCGCGGGCAGGTGCGGGCCAACGTGGAGGCTTTCAAGCCGGGGGGCGGCTACGTGTTTAATAATGTGCATAATATTCAGCGAGGCGTGCCACCGGAGAATATCGTGGCCTTGTTTGAGGCAGGTTATGAAAACGGATTTTATGCTTGATCCCGCCGTAGTAGTCGCGAAAGATCTGGTTAATATACTGTGATTTTTGGAGAGGAAGGCGTACTGCTGTTTTTGCGGTGCAGGGACAGCAGGAAGGATTTGTTTGTCTGTAACTGGGGTTAAACGAGTAACGAAACAGAAATTCCACCGCAAGGGTAAAAGGGAGGAGAATTCATATGAAACGCAGGTATTTGATTATTTGGGCGGCCGTCATGCTGATGAGTTGGCCTTTAGTTTTGTCGGCAGAGGTGACGACGGCTTCATTATTGGAGGAGATGACTGATTTGCAGCGGCTGACGCGTTGGCCTGAGCCGGCGTACAGCAATGCCCAGTTTTCCAGTTATGACCGAGCATCGAAAAGTTTCAGTGACAAAAAGGGATGGTTTGCGAACTGGGATCGGGGCCAGTTTTTGCGAGAGGAAGAGATCAATGGGCGTAAGGAAAAGGTGATGGTGGACGTTGACGGGCCGGGGGCCCTGGTGCGTTTCTGGTCGGCGAACCCGAAGGGGACGTTGCGGGTTTACCTGGACGGCGGTGATCAGCCCGTAATCGAGGAAGATATGGAGAAGTTGATGGTGGGGGAGGTAGAAGCATTTCCTATGCCGCTGTCCGGTCGCCGAGGAAAAGGTTGCAACTTGTATTTTCCGATTCCGTATGCCAAGCACTGTAAGGTGACGTTGGATGATCCGGAGGGGGACGTTTATTACCACGTCAATTACCGCACGTATGCGGAAGGTACGGCGGTGAAGAGTTTCAGTCCGGCGGATTTGAAGGAGTTAAAAGAGAAGATTCGGATTACAGCGGGCAAGTTGGCCAATCCGCGTGCGGGAGGGTCTCCGAACGGTGCAGGCGAGAAACAATCTTTCGATGTGAAGGTCATCCCGGAGCGTTATGCGACGTTGGCGGAGTTGAAAGGCTCAAAGGCGATACGTGTTTTTGAGCTTCAACTGGAGGGGAAGAATTTAGGGAAGGCGGCGCGGGGCATTGTGTTGTACATGGAGTTTGATGGGCAGCAGACGGTAGCAACGCCGCTGGGTGATTTTTTTGGGACCGCACCGGGTTTGACGCCTTACGAAGCGCTGCCGGTGGGTATTACTGATGAAAAATCGCAGACGTTGTGGAGCCATTGGGTGATGCCTTTCAGCGAGTCGGCCAAGATTAGTGTGCATAACATGAGCGCCCAGGAGGTGCGGATTCACGGGCGTTTGGCGGCGCAGGATTGCGAGTGGAACGAGCAGAGTTTGTTGTTTCATGCCAAGTGGCGGATTGAGCGGGAGATTGCCACTCGGCCTTTGTCCGACTGGACACATCTGGCATGTGCGGGCAAGGGGCGTTTCGTGGGCGGTCATTTGCATTTACAAAATCCCGTTGTGCATTGGTGGGGAGAAGGGGACGAGAAGATTTACGTGGACGGGGAGACCTTTCCGAGCACTTTCGGCACGGGGACGGAGGATTATTACGGTTACGCCTGGGGTAGTGACGAACGGTTTGTGCATGCCTATCACAACCAGGTGGTGGACGACAGCGAGGGGCTGTTCGGGAATGTTTCCAATAATCGTTTCCACGTGATCGATGATATTCCGTTTGGCAAGTCGTTTCAGTTTGATATCGAGAACTGGCATTGGAATAAGAATTGCACGACGACGCGGGCGGCGATCAGTTATTGGTACGCGCGGCCCGGCGGCTGGGACTTTTTCGGCCCGATTATGATGGAGGACGTGCAGTTGCAAGAAGTTAAGCCCTATGGCGGGCGGAAAGTTGGTGGGGCGATTGAGTGCGAAGAGATGAAGGTGGTTGGCAAGCAAGGTGAGGTCAAGGCGGTTGGTTGGCCTTTCATGAGTGGAGGCAAGCAGCTTCGGTTGAAGGGGGATGAGAACGACGGACAAGTGACGTTGGGTTTTGACGTAGCAGAGGGCGGCGAGAAGGAAGTCCTGGTGCGGCTGATCAAGCATCGCCATTATGCGAAGGTGCAATTATCGGTGAACGGGCAGAAGGTGGGACCGGTGTTCGATTTGTATCACCAGGACCGGGAAGGTACGCCGGAAATCAGTTTGGGCGCGTTTGAGTTGAAAAAGGGTCAGAATACATTGACCGCGGAGATCGTGGGCAAAAATGACCAGGCTTCGGATGCGTACATGGCGGGTCTGGATTATATAGTTGTGCGATAACGCTTAGCGTTTTGCCATTTTGGAATACTTGTGTTTACCGGCCTCCAGCTAATTTCGGGGGCCGGTTTTTTATGCGCAGAATTTCGGTGTTGTAAATGGTGTTTTTATTGTCAAATCTTCGGCTGGTCTGAATTTACTGTCCAGTCGATTTAAAGGGGATATACAATTGAGGGGAGGAGCGGGCAGTTGCAAAGTATGGGAGGCTGATGAATGGACGGTAAACGGGACGAACAAGTTGAGACCGGCGGAACAGGCGGAACGGAAGGGGCTGCGTTTGGGCAGGAAGCGTCGTGGCGAGTTCGGGGTTGTTGCCGGGTGTTTCTGGCATATGACGTGGGCTTGTCCATTGATTTGAATCAGGCGGAACAGCGGATCACGGCAGCGAAGTCACGGGAGACAATTCGTCAGAAACGGCGTTCACCGAGTTATTTTGAATTTGATCCGCCGCCTTTGCGAGTCAGTCAGAAGATCGAGCCGTTGAGAGTAGCGCGGCATTGCACGACGGAATACGTGGAGGCCATATTGTATGATTTTGGAGCCATCTCGGTGGCATATACTTTTCCGTTGCAGGAACCTTTGGATGAGCTTTTGCATTTGAGTGAGCATTTATATGACAACGAATTGCTTTTGAAGCATTCGCGGGGGATTGTGCAAGCGTTGTTGCAGACCGTTGAGCCGGCGGCGAACAAGCCGCGGATTTCCGATTTGGCAGAGGATTACGCGGTTTATCAAATCCAGGGCTACGAGACGAAAAACGACGTGCAGCGGATGTTGAAGGTTAATGCCCAGCTGATGGCCAGGATTTTGCGGGCGGAGGGCGAATCGCTATCCAGCCAGGAGGTGGGGGAAGCTTTGTCCTGTCGGCTTTCTTACAGTGGCGAGGATGAGGTAATTATCGACTGGAACGCGGCGGTTATTTTCAACCAGGATGCGGCGGACGTGTTGGCGGTGTTGGAATATGCCAACGTGGAGTTGCTGGAGATGCGTTTTCTGGATGACCAGGTGGATGACGCTTTGGAGGAGTCTTACCAGGCCATGGACAAACGGGACTGGGGGCGGCGTTTGTTGTTCCGTTCAGTAGTTAAGGATTTACGGAAAGTGGCGGAGTTGCAGATGGATGGGGCTCTTTTGTTCGAGGGGGTGCATAACGCGTTGAAGCTGTTGGGGGACCAGTATTTGGCGCGGGTGCACCGGGCGGCATCGCAGCGGCTGCATTTGGATGATTGGGAGCGGACGATTTTGCGTAAACTGCAGACCATGGAGAGTATTTATGAGAAAATGTCCGATTTGCAGGAGAACCGGCGCATGGAGGTGCTAGAGTGGATCATTATCATTTTGATTGCCATTTCAATTCTTTTGCCCTTTGTTCCGGGCCTTTCCGGATATTAGACCATTTCTAATCAGCGTTTAGTTTCTGTAAAAGAGTAAATTTTTTTTATAAAAAAGGTGTTTGATATCGCGAAAAGGGTTATTAAACTGTCCGGGATTTGTGATGGGTGGCGGTTTGCAAATCGTGGTTTATGGAAGGTAAGTGGTAGTGTTAAGTTCGATCGTTCGGCGATCATTTTCAAAAAGGGATGTTCATGGACGACTCAGGCAAGCAGAGTCAGGACAGGCCGATGGAGAATTCAAATTCGCGGCAAGCTTTGATGGGGAAGGAAAGCTCGGTAGGCGTTTCGCCGATGTTGCCGCTTGGTGAGTCGGGCGTGAATGGTTCGGCGGCGGTGTGGGGTTGGTTTTTGGGATTGGTCGGTTGGTGTATTGTGTTGGCTTTTTTCAGCTTATCGGGAGGTGCGGAGTTTGAGCCGACGGATTGCTGGGTGTCCCAGACGGCGAGAGAGATGCAGGAGGCCGGTGATTGGTTTGTGCCTCGTTTCAGTGGGGAGGTTCGATTGCGTAAGTCTCCCGGTCCGTATTGGGCGGTGATGCTGGCCAGTGAGTTGATGGGGCGGCCGGTGGATAAGGTGAGCGTGCGTGCCCCCAGTGCGTTGTTAGGAGTTGTGTTGGTATTGACCATTTTCTGGTTAACCAGACGAATAGCCGGCGATCGACCGGCGGTTTTTGCGGGTTTTGCGGCGGCGAGTAGTCCTTTGTTTTTATATTGGAGTCATCGGGGGGCAAGTGACCTGGGGTTGGCGGCTTTTGTGGCCCTTTCAATTGCGGCCTTATGGATTGCTTTGGAATGTTATCCTTCCGGATGGAAGCGAGGGGGGCTTCTGCTGTTGGGTTATTTAGCTGCGGGATTGGGCATGCTTTACAAGATGCTTATGCCTTTGGTGTGTGTTGGGGGGCCGGCCTATTTTTACTTGTTACGTCGTTTTCCGGGCATCATCATTTTTGTGACCGGCTGTTTAGGTGGAGCAATAGGTTTATTCTTTTGGAAATCCTCGTTGATTCTGGTCGGGCTGCCCATTGTTTTGCTTGTTTTAGTCATGTTTGTCTTTTTGTTTAAAAGCTCCAAGCAGATATGGTGGATGGTGCCCTGGCACGTGTTGGGGATCGTTTTGTTTTTGGTTCCCTGGTTGCCTTGGGTCATTTGGATTTGCATGGAAGAGCCGACCGCTTTGCATAGGTGGAAGTTGGAATTTTGGGATCGGTTTACAGGTGAATTACCTAATGTGGAAGGGCAGCGGGCGTGGTATTTTCATTTCGTGTATTTGATTCCCGTTGCGCTCTATACCATTCCTTATACGTTATCTCTGCCGGCGGCTTTTGTGCGCGGGCTTCGGCGGAAGCCGGGGGTTTATCGGCAAGGTATGATTTTCATGGTAGTGTGGTTTGTTTTTTTGTTTATCTTTTTTACTTTGGCTGCGGGAAAGGAAGTTCGTTATTTTCTGGTGGCGTTACCGCCGTTGTTTGTTTTATTGGGGGTGGAGTTGGCCGACTTCTTCGATCCGCGAAGGGGGCAGTCTGAGTGGGCGCGATTGGGCAGTTGGGCGGTTTGGGTGTTGGCGCCGCTGGCTTTTATCGCCGGTGGTTTTGTTCTTTATCGTTGGCATGAGCACGAGCAATTGATGGCGTGGAGCGAGGTTTGGCCGCCTTATGTTGTGGCGGCGATAATTTTTTGTGTTGGGGCCAGCTTCTCTGCCTGGATGTATCAAAGGGGCGCGAGGAATAAATCATTCGCCGCACTGGTGGGGACCATGTGGGTATTTTGGCTTTGGTTTTGGCCGACCATGATGCCCGTCATGGTTTCTGGAAAATCGTATATTACGTTTGCCCGGGAATTGCGAGCGGAGATGCCGGAGCAATACCGGCCTTACCTGGTCCAGGTAGGTGGTCAGGACTCGCGGATTATCTGGTACAGTGATCTGCGTATTCCACGAATCATGGATCGGTTGGAGCTGTTGGAAAAGGAGGGCGGCGATCGCTCGTTGCAGCGGGAGATGCGTATCGTAGGCAGAGAAATGATTGCCGAGTTGAGGGCGGATGATCCGGTGTTAATGATTGCTTCTCGGCCACATTATGTTCGTTTCATGATTGAAGGGCGCGAAGAGTTAATTAAGGGGGGGGAGCAATTTCCAGAAACGTATCTTTGGCTGGAAAGCAAATGCGGCCCGAAGTATGGGCGTTTTGTGATTTTTGGCAATATCAAGCCGCCTTGGCCGGTGGCTGAACTTGATCCACCAAGTAAGCGTTTGATAGAGGCTCTTGGGGGTACAAGAGATCGATTGGTTTCAAGACCTGCAACGCAGAGCGAATAAAGGGCTTTTAAAAATCGATTCTGCAAAAGACGCGTATCCGTCACCTCTTTATTTGGATTTCTTTATATTGAACATTGAGCTGATGGGGAAGGGATTTAAAGTGCCAGAGGAAGGTTTTTTGTTTTTTCGTGTCTGAGTGATGACGTTTCAAGGGTGACCATTTAGTTGAGAGGAAAGATCGATTTCTGGGAACTTTGGGAAATGTTTGTCAGGGGTGGCTGGGATTCGCCGATTTATGGGTGAGTAATATCGGACCTTGGAATCTTTTTTCCAGTCGCCAACTTTTTGGGGCGTGGATGGTCTATCCGGGGAAGGGGAGGTGCTCGGCGGTCAACCGAGCGGTTGAAAATTCTTGAAGTTCCTGCCTCGAATCGCAATAATGTCGGATTCTTCTACAATGGGGAGGATGTTATTGAAATCCAAGTACAGCATAATTTTCAAGGCGGCGGCCATTGTTTTGGGATTGGCCTTGCCGGTTTGGGCGGGGGAACAAGCGGCTTCGTCCTTTAAGGAGAAGTTGTTTACCCAGATGACGGATCCGTGGGTGGTGTTTGGTTTTGCCGCCCAGTTCATGTTTATGATGCGGTTTGTTTTGCAATGGTTGGCCAGTGAGAAGCGGCAGAAGAGTTACGTGCCGGTGGCTTTCTGGTATTTTTCGCTGGCCGGCGGATTGATGTTATTTTCATATGCCGTTCGCCAACAAGATCCGGTGTTTATATTCGGCCAGGGATTGGGATGTTTTATTTACATTCGGAATTTGGTTTTGATTTATCGGCGGAAAGCTGCCTTGAGCAAAGCGAGAAAAGCACGATCGAACCAGCAAGGGTCGCTGGTGGATCTTATTTTTGAGAAAGGACGGGAGCAGGAAGAGGCTGTTCCCGTACCGGCGCAAACGGTGAGGGATCGGGCATAATCATGAAAGTTTCTTGCGAGCCCGAATTTATGGATCTATCTGTTGTTATTCCCGTTTACAACGAGCGGGAGAACATACGCCCGTTGTTGTCCGAAGTTTTGACCGAGGTTGGTAGGCTTGGGTTGAGTTACGAGATTATCTTGGTCAATGACGGTAGTACGGACGGTAGCACGGAAGAGCTGGACGCGGTCGTTGGTGAAGATGCACAGGTGAGGGTATTGCATTTCAAACGCAATTATGGACAAACGCTGGCCATGGCGGCGGGGATGTATGAATCGATCGGCAGATATATTGTTACCATGGACGGGGATCGGCAGAATGATCCGGCGGACATTGGGGCTTTATTGAAGAAGCTGGATCAGGGGTATTCATGCGTATGCGGGTGGCGGAAGCATCGCCAGGACGGCGGATTGCGTAAGTTCGTGTCGCGGGTGGCGAATAAAATTATTCATCGTCTGTCGCGGGTACCGGTGCATGATCTTGGTTGCACATTGAAGGCTTTTCGGGCTGATGCGCTCGATCCGCGAGAGTTGTTTGGGGAGATGCATCGTTTTCTGCCGCAATACGTTATGGGCAACGGTGGTAGCGTAGGGGAGATGGTGGTCAATCACCGCCCTCGAACAGCGGGTGAAAGCAAATATGGTTTTAGCCGAATTTACCGGGTGATCTCGGATATCGTTTTGATTCGGGTGCTGCACAAGTATCGTACCCGCCCCTCACATATGTTCGCCAAGCTTGCTCAATATATGGTTCTGGCGGGTGGTGGATTGTTTTTGTTAGGTTTGATGTTGCAGATTATTTTCAGTTGGTCCACCTGGGCGGTTGGATTTTTAGGTGCGTTGATTCTTTCGGTTGGTGCGGTTGGTCTTTTAGCGGCGGGGGCGGCGTGTGAGTTGATCATGCGCAACCGGTATTTACTGGCTGACGAAAGGCCTTGGGCGATTGACCGGCGGGTGAATTTTGAGGTGCGGAATAGAAAACAGGATAAGGTTTCTCATTCGGCCTGAGCGGGTTGCGTGTTCACGGGGCGAACTAATTGTATTAAGTGCACATTTCTATCAGCCCAGTCCAGCGTTTCCACAACACTGACTTTATCGCCGAAGCGTTGTTTCAACCGTTCTAACGCTTCTTCTTTAACAAGAATCCATAGTTTTTCACACTTAGAGTCGTCTATTGCGTCATCAACGTAAGGCGGCCAATAGAGGTGGTGATGGCTGTAATAGCCGATGTCCGCTAATTCGCCCGCCCGGTCGCTGCCCGGTAGGTCGGAGAGGACGTAGATAGTTTGCCCTTCGGGGACAATTTGATCGACTTTTGTTGCCGTCGGGCGCAGGCTGGTCAATTCCGATCGCATTGGGAGAAAGACATGGACTTGTATGGGTTTGAGAACCAGCAAGATAACGGCGAATAACATGCCAAGCTGTTGGCGTTGATCCATGCGGGCTTTACGTAGGCCGATGAAGGCCAACCCCAAGCTTAACAATCCGCTGGCCAACAGAGTTGCGGAGGCTGACTGTTTTACAGCGCCTGGGATAGTAATTAATTCGGTCATGACCAATCCGCCGGTTACGATCAGGCCGACGCCGGCGACGAGTACCAGCAGGAATAATCCGTTGACTGACAAATGGCAGACGCGGTCGGCTTGTGCGGGCAAGCGTCGATTAACAAATTGCCGCCAACCAAAAACTCCCAACAGTATGACTGATCCCAGCACAAGGAACCAATAACGTGAGGCCTTGGCGGGTACGAACATGAGAAAAACAAACACCGGGATAAACCAGGCGACAAGGAGATAAAGACTTTTTCGTTGTTGGGGGTTTAACTTTTCATACACCGGTCGCAACAGCCAAACGGCGGCGAACAAGGCGGCGGGCAGAGCTACGACGATGAGTTGGGGGACGGCCAAGAGCAACTCACCTAAGTAGGATAAGGAATGGGGAATTACCCGGGCGAGGAATTCGATGAGGACGAATTTTCCTGTACGGGCGGTTCCGACGGTGGAGGAAAGCATGGTGAACCAGCCGGCGAGTACCCCGAGACAGATGGCTGAGAGAATGATCTGGGCGGGATGCAGCAGGAATCGCCACCAATGGGGCTGACCGGCACGACGATCTTTCCAAGTGAGGCCGACGAGAGTTAACCAGACGGCGACTAACACATGAGGCGCTTTCCAGAAGCTGCCGGCCAAAGCGGCGGCGTAGCAGCCGACCAATATGATCCCCCGCCGTGATCCGGTTTTTGTGTAGGCATAGCAAAGCAGGACCACCGCCAAGGTGGTCCAGGCCAATACGCCCATGTCCAGTTCGGCGCGCATCCCGTAGTCCAATACCATCCAGTTACCCGCGCCGAGAACGACGGCAGCTGGTCCGGCGCGTTGGTCGATCAGCCAGCGAGCTGTGAAATAGAGAGTGATTACAAAGAGTACGCCGAGCGCCGCCGACGGCCAGCGGCAAATTTGCTCGTTGAGACGGCCGACGGT
>CAZMVS010000077.1:0-15564 GCA_964569525.1 uncultured Planctomycetales bacterium | reverse complement strand
CGGGAAAAATGCGGGGTCAGCTTCGTAACCAGCCGCATCATTGTCGCCACCCAGTCCGAGGGTGTAGGCGATTGAACTTTGGGCAAATACCGGGCCGGTCACGGCCAGGCTCAGTATTGCCAACAATACGGTTAACTTTTTCATCCCGATCCTCCTTCAACAAAAAAATCGCTTCGACCCCCACGACCTGGAGCAAAATACTTTATCCCGCGATGACACGGTTACGTAGCCAAGACATCTTTTCCCACCCCCAAGAATAATTTTTAACCTAAAAAGGTTAACGATAAATATCAAGATAAAAATTAAAAATTTATCTTATTTTATGTCGTTTCGGTCCGCATATGTGTAATCATATAGAGACCCCCTTACCCGCCGTAAATTCGCACTTCTATTAACTTGTCCCATCTTCTTGCCAACTTCCCGGAACACCCGTGGTGTTATCGCTGTGGAAAACAAGGGAAAGACTGGTGTTTAAAGAAAGGAGAACATCCGTATGAATTCGCAGAATTACGCAGCAGCAATCAATGTGTATGGGGTGACGCCTCATCAAACCTCTACCTTCACCTCGCATTTAAATTTACAGAACAAAGCCAATTTAAAAATATTTGTTAGTATCTATAAATTGAGGACTTACGATAAATTTTACCCCAAACGGAACACCTGAAAACAAACCCATTTTCAACCCGTTTTTAACCCATTTTCAAGCCATTTTGATCGGCTGATGTTCTTCTTTTGTCTGGGGTAATCATCTTATGATATGGAATCGGTCCGTACGATCCGCGCGAAACGCTCATCCGCCAAACGCGGAAGAACTTGCCCCAATAACCACCAACGCCGCCGCGGTACCTGAATTGTGTTATTCTCTATATATGGACAACCCGAAAATAATTATTACGATTACAATATTCGTATTAAATCCATTGTTTTATCTGGTAGAACCATGACAAGCGAAAATCACACTCATAGCGAATCGTTTGATCCGCGGATCGCCTTTTTTGACCATCACGCTCAAGATTGGGACGAGAACGGTCCGGATGTTCAGGAAACCCGCCGGCGGTTGGAGGAAAACCGGGATTTGCTGGCCCTGAAGCCGGGTATCGAGCTTCTCGAACTGGGCTGTGGCACGGGCGAGATCACCAAGTGGTTGGTTGATGCCGTTCGACCCGGCAAGGTGGTGGCGGTGGATTTTTCACCAGCCATGCTGGAAAAGGCCCGGGCCAAAAACATCGAGGCGGAATTTCGCTGCCTGGATATCTGCACGCATCTGGCGGATCAGCAGCGTTATGACGTGGTCTTTTGTTTTCACTGTTTCCCGCATTTGCGCAATCAGCAGGTGGCCTTGCAAAACATAGATCAGGCCTTGAAGCCCGGCGGTCGGCTGATAGTTATGCACTTGGCGGGTAGTGCCCGGATCAATGCGTTCCATGATTCCGTCGGAGGGGCCGTTTCGGGAGATCACCTGCCGAGTAAAAATGAATGGCAGACTTTGTTGGATAACACTAACCTGCAATTGGGCGAGTGGATTGACCGCGAGGATCTTTTCTTTTTACAGGCGGTCAAAACCTCCTGATGACCTGTGGCCGGATACAAGGAAATAATACCGTTTGATGGAATGAGAATTATGTATTTTTACCATGTTCATGGGCGGTTCTAGAGGCAGGGATTTTAAATTGCCCGGCACTGAGATATTGCTTGATGTGTTGAGATTTGCTGTTATCCTCGATGTTCTTTCGGGCCAGTGAGGGAGCGGATTCAATAGTTTCAATATCCATCATGGAAACAATGCGTTGCAGGGTGGCCAGAATCATACATTGTTCCCAATCCTCTAATTCATTTAATTTACTTCTAAAATTATCATTTAACAGGGAAGGAGCACTGTCCAGCATCTCCTTGCCTTTATCGGTGACGCTGATGGCGACCACGCGGCGGTCGTGGGGCGATCGTTGGCGATGGATCAGTTCATGTTGCTCCAGGCGATCCAGGATGCCGGTCAGCGTGGGCTTGCCGATGTGGGCGGCCTTGGCCAGGTCCGAGGCGGAGACCGGTCCGAGTTGCGCAGCGGCTTTCAAGGTCGCCAATTGCGGCCCGGTCAGACCGAATTCCTCCACCAGCCAATGGGAATGCATGTCCACGGCCCGGATGATGCGACGGATGGCCGACACAATACGGGTTTCAATCACGGGTTCCTGCTGTTTCTGGTACGATGGCATATTCATCTCAATTACCTATTAAAAGAGGAGACAAAATATCATAGCCGCCTATACGCAAAAGCGGTCTGCCAATGTCGAAAAAAACCAAACAACAGTCGTTATGAGCTTTTGAAACAGTAATTGTCGTGTATTAATAAACGCTTAGTTTGTAGCTTGAACACGAGGAAGCGAGTAATCAGTAGACTGGATTTTCTGAGACCAGCAAAAAACATAAATGTTTAATGTTCAATGTTTCACAGAACAATTGGTGGGGAAAATAGTACAAAGGAAGGGTTTTGTTGTAAAGAAAAAAATCAAATAATTATAAATTTTATTTTCGAATAGTTCGGAGGCGAAACATGACTCGACCTAATGGTGCGTCGCTTGTGGAGCCATAAAGAAGGAAAATTCTGTAAGTAACTATATATCAATATGATAGGTGTTATTTTTATTTGCGATGATTTTCCCGGAAACTGGTTTAAAACAGAAAATTTGGGGGCTAGAATTAAGTTGAGTTATTGGCGAGTGGGGAGATAAACAGTGGCGGGACAACGAATTAACAAAGGCAGGAGGGCGATTATGTTCGGAATAACCTCAATAGCCGGTGAATTTTTGGAAACAATCATGACTCGACAGAATTGGCCTCAAGGTGCGTGTATTCGGCTTCAAGCCCAAACGGATGGTTCCGGAAAAGCGGTTGTTGGGAAACAGGAGCACGGGGACCAGACGTTCGAACATAACGGCAAGACTGTTCTGGTCGTGAATGAACAGGATGCCGAACAACTCTCCGAAAAGACGCTCGATGCGCAACAGAAGGACGGCGACGTCCAATTGGTTCTGAAAGAGCAATGAGCTTTCGTGCCGTTGATGCTCCCCATAAAGGGGGATATTCATGTTGCGTATGCCCGTTCAATTAATACAGCAACCAAGTTTAACTCGTACAAGTGATTTTTGTATGCGAGGCGGCGTCAGCCGGCGGATCATTATCAGTCGGTTGGCCGATGCTTGTAAATATGGAGCGCGCGCCTAAAAAAGAAGTTGTATTTTAAGGCAGTTCTTTCGATTTCGAGATACCGTGAAAAACGTTGCCGAAAACAAAAGTGCGATACCTGTTGATGCAATACTT
This sequence comes from uncultured Planctomycetales bacterium, assembly GCA_964569525.1. Lineage (GTDB taxonomy): Bacteria > Planctomycetota > Phycisphaerae > UBA1845 > PWPN01 > JAAYCU01. The sequence continues at coordinate 12,249 of CAZMVS010000077.1, read as the reverse complement.
GAGGGGGAATGTTTAATGTTTGATGAATGTGTTGCATCTCCCCATCCCTCGTTTCAATTGTATAGTTATCCACACGTTCAATCTGATACAACAAAAAACAGGCAACGCTGTTTATTCTTGGGCCGGATTACATTGGAATGTAATCAGCATTATGCTTGGTGGTGTGGGAAAAACGGATATATCGACTTTCGGGCCAACGGATGCGGATGTACAAAAAGGAGACAGCTTATAGGCACTTACGAGGAGGGCAAATATCGAAGCTGGAACTATGATCTACAAGGGAACGAGGATTCGCTGTAAAGGGTGTCACGCCTCGTGAACCGTGGAAAGGAGTGAGGCTGATGAAATCGATATCGCATGCGGAATTAAGGGAATTGGCCGGTCGGGAGGAAAGCCCCGCCGTATCCATCTATATGCCCTTGCATAAAGGTGGCCAGGACAACAGGCAGGATTCGCTTCGCTTGAAGAATTTATTACGTCACGCCCGTCAGCAACTGATGGATATGGGGCATCGCAAGCAGAGGGTGGAAGAGATGTTGAGTTCAGCGTGGGAGTTGCAACAAGATGGGCATTATTGGAGTAGTCACGGAGCCGATGGCTTGGCTTTATTCGTTGCCCCCGGATATTTTCGTGAATACCGAATGTCCCATCCGTTCCAAGAGCTGACGGTGACGGCGGGCGGATTCCACATCAAGCCTATGGCTCGCATGCTGCTGCACGACGATCGGTTTTATTTACTCTCCGTGAATAAACGGGCGATCAAGATATACAAAGGTACCAGCGAAACCTTAAAGCCGGTATCGCTGCCGGAAAATGCGCCGGCCAGTCTGGAGGAGTTGGTAGCGGGAACCGAGATCGAAGGGGGAATACAACATCATAGCGTGCGGAGTAACGGTGCCGGAAGAGCCCCCATGGGTATTATTCATGGGCAAGGAGAACCCAAGGATACTGAAAAAAAGCTTTTGGAGGTTTATTTGCGTCGGGTGGCGTCTTTCGTAGAGGATTTTTTCAAAAGAGAGCATTTGCCGGTGGTTTTGGCTTCTGATCCTTCTTACCAGTCCGTCTTTCGTAATGCTTCCAGGTTTCCGTATTTATTGGAGAAAGGGATACCGGCCAGCATCGAGTCGCTCAGTGAGGCGGATTTACACAGACAGGCTTGGTCGTTAGTCGAAACCTGGTACGAAAAACGATTGCATCGTGCGCTGGAACGTTTTGGAGCCGGGCTTGCCGCCGGCCGATCATCAAATGAGCTGGGCATAATTTTAACGGCGGCCATTGAAGGTCGGATCGAGTCGATATTTGCGGCCGAGGATCGCCATATCTGGGGAAAACTGACGGATGGCGGGGAAGAGCCAGAGATTCACGAGCAACGCCAGCCGGGGGATTGGGATTTGTGTGATTGGGTTGTAGGTCAGACGCTGCTGCGTGGCGGGGATGCATACGTGGCGTCGCAACACAAGATACCTTCGAAAAACGGGCAAGCGGTGATTGCCGCTTTGCTGAGGTGGTAGCTCACGGCCGGGATGCGCTTGTTCTTTAGTTTTTGAAAAAACGGGAAAGGGACTTGAAGGCAAACGCAACGGCCCTTAGAGTTGCGCCTTGTTGAGAGAAGGCATTCCAGGGCCGGAAATGTACAAAAGAATTGAATTCACGCGGCCCTGTCTTGATTTTGTTCGGCAGGGCCTTGATCTGTTTATTTTTGATTTTCAGCAGGGTATTGGACAGGTGTTTAACGCCAAGATATGAGTGATTCCTTGATAGAAAACCTGGCCGGTTATCTGATTTATGCTTCGGCGGTTGGTATAGTCGGCGTGTTGATCCTTTGGTGGTTGAATCGATACATCCGGCGCACCGAGGATACATTGCTGGAGCGGTTGGAGCGGCTGAAACGGTTTGACGCCATCCGTACTGAATCGCCGTTGGAGGACCCGACCGGGGAGGCCCGGGAGCGGGGGCTCGAGAACGTGACCACACGGTTCAGCATGGTTCGGCGTACGCTGCTGCCGGTAGTGGGATTGTTGATTGTGGTTATCGTTATCCTGCCGTTGCTCAGCGGCGTGCCGGCGACGTTTTTATCCTTATTGGTGGCGATTGTCGGTGTGATTGCCGGTATCGCCGCCAAGCCGTTGATTGAGAATCTTATTGCGGGGGTGGTGATTTCCTTTTCCCAGCCGGTACGCATCGGGGATACCTTGTTGATCGACGGTCATTTCGGGACGGTGGAAGACATATCCACGACGCATACCACAGTGAAAATTTGGGACTGGCGGCGGTACATGGTTCCCAACAGCGTGATGCTGACCAAGGAGTTTATCAATTGCTCGATAGTGGACCGTTATCAGTGGGCGTTTGTGGAGTTCTGGGTGGCCCCGGAGACGGACTTGGAGCGGGTTCGCGAATTGGCCTTGGCGGCACCGAAGAGGAGCGGCAAATTTGCCGATTACGAGGAGCCACGTTTCTGGGTGATGGAAATGGGGCAATCGGGCATTCGTTGTTGGGTGGCTGCCTGGGCGAATACGCCTTATGCTGCCTGGCTTTTGGGGCATGAAGTACGGACGGAACTTGCCCGTCGGTTTCGGGAGGAGGGGATCAAGACTCACCTTTATCGCCATGAGCTTGGGGATGGCACTTTGCCTGTAGGGCAACTACAGGAAGGAAAGATAAAGAAAGGGTGACGCCCGGACACTGGTAGGGGGCGCAGCAGCAAGACCGTGATGGCGGAACAGGTACGGATGACGCCCGGACGCCGGGGAAGGGTGGTTATTCCCGGACTGTGAGGAATCAAGCAGGGTACCTTGACGCCAAGTACGGTTCATTTTAGACTTTAGGTGATGTGTAAGCCTCCGTTTTCCCGCTTGATGGGTGGGGAAATCGGGGCTGTAGAACGAGCGTAACGGGTAGGTAGCTCAGTCGGTAGAGCAACGGACTGAAAATCCGTGTGTCGGCGGTTCAAATCCGCCCCTACCCATTCCCATCTTTCTATCCTGTGATTTTCAATCTTACTGTAGATAGGGTCTTTCTCCCTCCTGAGGGGGGGTATTACGTTTGTAAATACCCGGTCAGCTCCGAAAGGTACGTTTGGAAGTACCCGATCGGTTCCCATATCCCATATCGTTCCGGGGTTGTGCAGGATGAGGTTCGGGAGGAAGCAGCCCGTTGATTTCTGGTTTTGCGTAGCATCGTCAGCGCAGTTGCTGTGTTGAGGTTGAGGCATGGCGTGATTAGCGGAGGTGTATGACCAGCTTTGCAAGAAACGGGAAGCCGTTTTCCTCCAAGAAATATTCTGTGGCATTGATTTTTGCATAAAGTGCATACGGGTTAATACTTAGGACGCGCGATTCTTTTTTGGCGAGAGGTTTTTTACGTGTTGTTATGGTTACGCGCTGGAGTAAGGAAATTCTTAATTGCGTATTTTGAAAAGGATGCCGACCGGGATGATAATATGGGTAGAAGGAGCGTTGGCTAAATTGGTTTAAGATAGATAAGGGGATTGTGTTTTTGAACAAATATCGGCTTATTAGTAAGGACTATCCCTTAGTTCATCTTTGTGAACATTGTGTGATTTGCTGATTCTTTGTGAATATAAGAACGATCCCTTTACATGAAGAATCATCAATGATGACAGCTTGTTTGGCATCATGTATAAAAAAGAAACTTGTCTCTTGAAAGCTTATGTCATATTCTACAAAAGTTAGTTACAGCAAGCAGTTATATGTTTGTTTTTGAGGTTAAGTTCAAAGGTATAGTCAGGCACTTAGGTTTATCGGTGTGGATTTATGGGTCGAATTAACATGTATTGGGAAAAGGCGGTAAAACAAAAAATGCCTCTTTTGCATGCTACCGGGTGCTATTCAATACTGTTATTAAATTACGATTATTAAGGTTGATCATGTCGTCAAAGATGTTCAAAGAAAAAAATATACATGTTTGTATAAAAAAGTATTGACAATGTATTCTCAGAACATGTAATATACCACCATACGGATTTATAAAGTTTCAGGAAGTCGTGGAGATCAACTCAAAACCATCAAGCAGACAGATGCAATTTTCACATAAACAGTCGGCACAAACTGGTTCAAAAGAGTGGATGGCTTGTAGGCAGTTCAGCAATTCAGGAAAAGACGCAAGTTTTTCATAGTAGTTCCGCTTGGGAGTAAAAGCGGCAGGGAGTTGTAGATTTCTGAAAGTGCATGGAGGCAGCAACGAAGACAGTTTACGCCGTTTGTACCTCTAAATAACAGTTCATGACTTTGAGTTAAACGCGTAACGTGCGCTTGGTTGGTGCGCTTTGGCAGTGCGTATAACGCGGAGAGCTTTTTATTAAATTAGTGTTTTGACTGGAGGGTAGTTGGCCTTTTTGGATGTGGGCTAACTATAGCAGGGAGTGTATGCGCATTTTTTTGTGAATTGTTGAAGTTAAATGCGAGGAAAGGAGGTATAGGCGACGGATAGGCGGTTCTGCTTTTTGAGCAGACCTGCCCTTTTAAGGGAATATCCTTTTTTTTGTTTGTGTGGAACATTTGGGAGGCGAAAGGGTTAGATGCGCAACATGGATCTCCAGATTACGGAAGGTGGGGGGCGGTCACACCTGCGGCCGATGTGTTCAGAATTTTACATTAAGGAGTTTACTTATGAGAAGGGTTAGATGGAGCTGGTTAATCAGCGGCGCCCTTTTGGTCGGTTTAATGTTGACCGGAACGGCGTACGGCTGGACGAACGCGGCGCTACTTAACGATTCGGGATGGTCGAGTTCGGACGTGAAGACGGTGGACATCACTGCGGTTCCGAATGGCGGTTTTCATGCCATTTATAATGCCAGCGGCCGTGTACGTTATCGCCAGTATGACGGCAGCAGTCTGGGGTCGGAACTTACCGTCAATTCGACATCGACTTTTAATCCAGAAATCGGCCGTTCGGACAACGGAGATGTACACGTTGTCTGGGAGAACTGGGACGGAGGTGGACCGGAAGTTGGCTGGGCGATATCCACCAATGGTGGTTCCTCTTTTGGTTCCGAATCAACAATCTCGAATTCCAGTGGTCAGGCCAAGCATCCGAGCGTGCAGGGATATGGGCTCAGCAGTTCCGATGATGCGGTGATGAGCTACTGGAACGCCTATCATCACGAGATGCGGTACGCGACCTACGACGGCAGTAACTGGAGTAGTGATCTGGGTATGGGGACCTTCGGTAATAGTGGGTACGAGGTCCACGGCATGGCCATGTCCCCGAAGGACGGCAGTGTGTGGCGTGTCTATGACAACGGCCCAAATATGGTGCTGCGACACTATTCAAGTGGCAGTTGGGGTAGCGAGATTTTAGTTGACAGTACGAGCGGTATGCACAACCGTGCGCAACTGGCGGTCAACGATGCCGGCCAGGTCATGGTTCTCTGGGACCAGGACGACAGGTATTACACCGTGCTGTACACCCCCGGTGCGGGGTGCGGTGAAAAGAAGATCCTGACTTATGACGGTTCCTGGGGCAAAGACGTGACGGCTATTCCCGGCACCAATGATTTTTATGCGGCCTGGCCGGAGAACAGCCCCGGTCGTTTGTATGGTGCCCGTTGGTCGGGTGGCGGCTGGTTGAGCAAAGAGCAGATTTCCCAGAATTTGTCTGACGCGTTTACAGTTGGTCCGGCCCTGACGGCCGAAGAAGACGGCAGCGAAACGCTGTATTGTGCCTGGGAATACTGGGGAACCCAAAGTGGCAAGCCGCAACAGTATTATTCGGTGGATCAGGGAAGTACACCCGGTCCGGAAGGTACGCTTTCAGGAGACGTCGAGGATCAGAACGGTCAGCCGGTGGCCGGTGCCACGATCCTGATTGAAGACGTGGCTGCCACTATCACCATTACCGACGGATCTTACTCGATGGACGTTCCGGTCGGTACGTATAACGTTACCTGCAGCAAGAATTACTATACGAGTGATTCGGCCAGTAACGTGGTGATCACCGAGGATCAAACGACGGATCAGGATTTCACTATCACGTCGAGCACCCCTCCGTCAATCACTGATTTCACGACCAAGGGGTATGACGGGAAGATTCGTTTGACCTGGACCAATCCGGATACCGGTGATCATAACGGTACGGTGATTCGGTACAGCACAACTGGCTATCCAACCAGTCCGAATGAGGGTACCCAGGTCTGCGATGTGAATCGCGACACATGGAGTTACGTCCATGATAACCTGACCAACGGTACCACCTACTATTACACGGCCTTCACCTATCATGACGACGCTAGTAAGGTTTATGGCTCCGGGACGCAGACTTCCGGTTCACCGGTGGCGGCGCCGAAGACAAATCTGCTGCTTAATGGCAATATCAACGAGATCATTAGTGATGTTGCCCAGTACTGGACCTTCACCGAGGTCAACGATCCGAACGACGGAACCTATCCCGTGGAGGATTACAGCAACTATGTAACCAGTCCTTCGCAGGCCTGGAAGCGGATGGATCACGCGGATCTGCCGGCTACCGGCTTGAGTGGTGGTTTCCTGCACCAGCAGGTCAGCAGTTGCACCTCTGGCAAGATTTACCAGTTCATCGGTTGGCAGGATATCCGGAACGATGACTGGAATGCGGCCGGCCGACGCTATGTGCTCAACTTCGGAATTAATCCGAGTGGTGGCAGCAGTCCGGGTACATTGCAGTTTGACGGAACCCTGGATAACGTCGAATGGATGACGTCTGATCAGGCGTTGTACAACGACGCAGTTGCCAGCCCGGTCCGTTACGGCGGATTCCACAAGAGCTGGGCGGCGACCGAGGCAGACTCGTCCACGATTTCGGTGTGGTCCGGTGTGACCATTGATAATACCGGTACCAAGGACGCGCATTCCACGAAGTTCAATACAGACATGCACTTCCTGTATGAATGGGATTTGACCGCCAACAACGGGTTGCAGAACGGCAACTTTGAAGGTGACGTCCTCGAGCTGCAAAACGTCGATCCCAACTTCTGGGGTGACGATCTCATTCCGGATGAGTGGGTTCCCGTTGGTGGTGCTATTGGTGAGTGGGCCGACCTGCGTTGTTCGCAATGGGGAGCGCGGAGTGGTGCTCTCGGCATGCGGGTCTGTAACAATCGCGGTAACATCAACGGTGGCCTGGTACAGAAAATCAATTGTACCAACGGTTACTACCAGACGTTCTCCGCTTACGTGCTGACCAGTGGCGAGGATGACACGGTTGGTTCTGTGGGTATTGATCCGACCGGTGGCGCTGACATCAACAGCTCCAACGTTGTCTGGACGAATACCTCCAGCACGAGTTGGACGAAAATAACGGCGAATGCGACGGCTTCGGCCAGCAGTATCACCGTGTTCCTGCGAGCCAAGAACACCAATCGGTGGACCGGTGGTTATCACTATGCCTATTTCGATGACTGTGAGTGGAGCCAGGAATCCTCGGCTCCCACGCCGGGTTCGATCTCGGGTGTGGTGGATGATAGCTGTGGTACGCTGATCGGTGGGGCGACGATTACGACGAGCCCCGGCAGCTACACCACGACCACCAATGCCGACGGGACTTACCTGTTGGAAGACGTGACGCCGAACACCTATACCGTAACTGCTTCGGCGGACGGCTATAGTGATACCAACCAGGGCAACGTGGTTGTAAGTTCCGGTTCGAATACCGTTGCAGACCTCGAGTTCTCCAATAACAACGGGAGCATCGAAGGTTACGTGGTGGATGCCTGCGGTATCGCGTTGGAAGGCATCACAGTTGAGACTGACACGGGCGGCTATTCGGCGACGACCGACGCCAACGGTCAGTACAACATTACCCAAGTGTCGGCCGGCACGTATGACGTTACCGCTTCCGGTGATGGTTACTATACCACCGCGGATGAGGACGTTTCGGTTACGGCGTGTAACACAACCACGGTGAACTTCGAGTTAGATCCGGGCACCGAGACCGATGAGCTGGTCAGCGGTGATTTCGAAGACAGCTACATCAGTTTCTGGGGCGGCACGATCGCCAAGAACTGGGGCGCCAGTTTCCGAGGCAGCTTTGAGGATGCCACTTGGGAATACAACAACTGGGGCAGCGGTCGCGGTTACGTGCAGCGTATCTACGCCCTGGATTCCGGTTTCGAGGCTGGTATCAGCCAGCAGGTTTCCGGTTTGACCCCGGGTGCCCATTACACCTTCAATGCTGAGGCTTATCAGACTGATGGTGGAACTACGGCCTGGATCGCGGTTGATCCGGACGGCGGAACAACTCTGCCGGGTGCGTACGTCAGCTTCGAGAACAATCCTTTGAACTGGACAAGCGGTTCGGTCGAAGGCAACGTCGGCCCCGATGGTGTGGTCACAGTTTTCCTGTGGGCACGATACCAGTGGGGTCCGGGCGGAAGTGTGTACTTCGACGATGCCGAGTTGCTGGTTGAAGGTCTTGGCGAGTTGACCGGAAGTATCGACGGTTACGTGACCAATGGTTCTGGTGATCCGATTGCCAATGCCACCGTTGCCTCGTCGACCGGCGGTTACAGCGACACGACCGATTCGAACGGTTACTACTTCATCAATGCCGTGGCTCAGGGGACTTATGACCTGACGGCTTCGGCGGACGGTTATGAAGATGCGACCAAGACCGGTGTTACCGTTAGCGGTTGTACGACCACCGCGGCGGACATCACGCTGACAGCCACCCCGACCCAGGATGAGGTCCTGGAGAATGGTGACATGGAAGGTGGATTCTGGGACACCGGTTGGGGCGGCGGCAGCGCCATACCCAACGACTGGGACGGTTGGTACAACCCGGGTGACGCCAACTGCTACGATGAGACCACCATTGTTCATGGTGACGACCATTCGGCTCGGTTCACCATTTCCAGTGGCGGTGATGCTGGTAGTGGCGGTTACAAGCGGGGCATCTACCAGAATGTTACCTTGGGTAGCAACGCGTCCTTTACTATCACGGTATGGACGCAGCACACCAATGGTAACTGCCCGGCGATCATGTGCTGGAATTCCGGCCATGACGAGGATGATCCTGCAGATGCTGCCGGTACCGACCGTTATCAGTGGGTGACCGATGATAACTGGAATGACGTCGATACCTGGGTGACCAACACGTTGTCCGGTACGGCTCCGTCCGACGGTAAGATCACCGTCATCGTCGGTGGTGCTCACCACGGTGGCGGCGGATCCGGTTATGTTTACATCGACGACGTCAGTGTGGTCGGTGACAGCGGCACGGTCACGACCGGGACCATTTCCGGTACCGTTTATGATGACAGCAGCAATGTTGTCGAGGGTGCGACTGTGTCCACCGATACCGGCGGATACAGCACCACCACCGATGCCAACGGTAACTATACGTTGGTTGACGTTTTAGCGGGTGACTACGACGTGACCGCCTCGAAGATCGGTTACGACAGTGATACCGAGAACGACGTGACGGTCACGGCCGGTGAAAACACTCCGGTGGACTTTACGCTCAGTGAAAGCTCCACGCCTGTCGAGGTTCTTGACAACGGTGATATGGAAGACGGTTTCTGGAACACCGGTTGGGGCGAAGACAGTAACATCCCGAACGATTGGGATGGCTGGTACAATCTCGGAGACTTTGACTGCGACGATAACACCACTATCGTTAACGGTGGTAGCCACTCCGCTGGCACCAGCATTTCCGCTGGTGGCGATTCGGGTTCCGGTGGTTACAAGCGCGGGATCTACCAGAACGTCTATGTTGGCGCCAATGCCGGCTTCACCTTCGAGGTGTACGCACGGCATAGTAACGGAAACTGCCCGTCCATTATGTGCTGGAACTACGGTCAGGACGCCAGTAACCCGGAAAATGCGTACGACACCAGCCGTTATCAGTGGGTGACCACGGATAACTGGAATGATGTCGGCTCATGGGTTAACCGGTCCATGACCGGGACGGCAGACTCCACAGGTTGGATCACCGTCATTGTTGGCGGTGCCCACCACGGTGGTGGCGGAACTGGTTATGTGTACATTGACGATGTCAGTGTGACCACTCCGTAAGTGAAGTGAAAGCGAGAAGCCCGGGGTCGCAACGGCCCCGGGCTTTTTCTTTCTTTAAGAATGCAAAGGAGGTGTGATGGAAATACCAATTCGTTTTTTTGTGTGGGAGATCGTGTGGAGACAGAATGAATGTTAATTCTGATTATTTATAGAATTCTTCATTTCGGGGGCACCAATTCGATTTCGTAAGAACCGTGAGGTTTACCAAAGATGCCATGTATCTTTGGAAAGAGGAAAGGAAGAATTTCATGTTCTCGCTAAAAACCCGCCTTTTAATTATGTCAACTATGTGTGGATGGTTGTTGGGGGGTGTGGCGCTGGGCTGGTCAAATCCGTCGGTAGTGGTAGATACTTCGTATGACAGCCTGGAGCCCCGCTTGGTAATTGATTCCAATGAAGATATTCATGTGGTATGGCGCGAAAGAGTTAGTGGCAGTACCTTTCAGATATGGTACACGAATGATTCAACCGGTTCGTTCGCCACGCCCACGGAAATCTCGCAAGGCACTTCGTACCATTGTTATCGGCCGGATATCGCGACCGACGGTTCGGACGTTGCCGCAGTCTGGTACAGTGATCAGAACGACAATTTTGAGGCCTTTTACACAAAGCGGTCTTCCGGAAGTTGGGGTTCGATCTACAACGCCAGTGATACGGAAATCAAGTCCTTGCGTCCCTGTGTGGAGTTCGCCAGTGGAGTTGATCCGATAGTGACCTGGGACGAGGCCGTCTGGGGATCAGATAATTACGATATTTACTATTCCGAGTGGGATACCAGTGATTTTACCACGGCCGCGAACCTGTCGAGTACAGCCAATGGGCAAGTTTACGGCTCGGTCGAGAGTAACATGGCCATTGATTCCAGTGATGACGTCACCGTTGTTTGGCCGGATCGTATCAGTGGAACGTATCATATTAATGCCAAGCGTCGGGTAAATGACAGCTGGGGATCGCGAGCGGAGATCAGCTCGATCAAGGTTGGCCCCCAGCAGCCGGGAGTTGACACAGGTCCAGACGACGAAGTGTGGGTTGCTTATTTTCACGACGGCGAAGGCGATTGGGCGATTTACGTGCAGGAGTACGATGGGAGTTGGCAAACGGAGACCAAGTTGTCGCAAACCATCAGCTACCCGACCCGCCCGAAGTGTGCCGTGGACAGCAATGGGAACCTTCACGTGGTTTGTGATGCCGTTGCAGCGGACAACAAGCGGGATATTTTCTACACCACTAACGAGAACGGCTCCTGGAGCGCATGGGCCAACATTTCGCAGACTTCCAATGCCAATTCTTTGTATCCTGAAATTGAAGTGGAGGATGACACCTTGGTGGTGGTCTGGGAAGATGAAAGCAACGGTTCCGGAGGGACCACCGATTATGAGGCTTGGTACACCAAGCGGGCGATTGTGACCGGTCCGAGTGGGACCATTTCGGGTACGGTGAAGGATTCGAATAACGAGAATCTTGCCGGAGTGACGGTATCGATTAGTGATGATATCGAAACCACTTCCGCCTCCGACGGCACTTACACCCTCACGCCGGTACCGACTGGAACGCACACCGTGACCGGCTCCAAGACTTATTACACCTCGGATACCGAAGAAGATGTTTCGGTAACGGAGGACAACACCACTGTGGTGAACTTGACTCTGACCGGGAGTGCGCCAAACGCGATCACCAATCTTGCCGTTACCGGATTTCCTGAGCGTATCAAGTTGACCTGGACCAATCCCGGCAGCGGCAACCATACGGGTACCCGGATTATGTACAGCACGAGTGATTATCCTTCCGGGCCGAGTAACGGTACGTTGGTCGGCGAGGTGTCCAGTGGCGTGGCGGAGCTTACTCATTACGGATTGGACAATAACACCACGTATTACTACTCAGCGTTTTCTTATTTCGAGGACGCCAGCCGGTATTACGCATCCGGTGATGAAGAATCCGGTTCACCGAGCGCCGGGCCCAAGGCGAACCTGCTGAGCAACGGCAGCATCGATAATATCGTCAACGATGTGGCCACGGACTGGACCTATTACGAGAACAATGATCCGAGCAGCGGTATTTATCCCTGTGAGGATTTTGCTAATTATGTGACCAGTCCCGCCCAGGGCATTTTCGCCCTTGGTAGTTCGAACCTGCCCGGTTCGGGATATACGTCGGCCGGCCTTTACCAGGTTGTGAGTAGCCTGACTTCGGGCAAGATTTACCAGTTCATTGCCTATCAGGATATTTATAACAGCAA
>CAZMVS010000076.1:0-6980 GCA_964569525.1 uncultured Planctomycetales bacterium | reverse complement strand
TTCCCCGGTCTCCGCATCGCGGAGGTAGCAGAATGTTCCCCAGGAATCGCAGGTACTGTCTTCGCGCCAGCGTGTGACGGCCATATCCTTCCAGCGGCTATAACCGCCGCCGGCGCTGGTCACCATCACATGGTATCGGCCGTTCGACAGCAGCTGCACTTCCGGGACCGATGTATCCGGGCTGCTGAAAACACGAATCGGTGTGACCTGAAAGTCCGAATCCACATGATGATCGGAGAGGTCGGCTGTGTGCGCATAAAACGCTGTCTCCCTGGGGATTCGCTCCTGGAGTAGCAGCAGCGTCGCCTGAAACAGGGGTTCCGACTCAAATCGCTTCTGCATCGGACGGTCCAGGAGCAGATAGGCCAGGGAGAGGAGGGTCATCCCCTGGTGATGGGTCATGAAGGAGCGGACCACGGCGCTTGATTGTCCTCGTGGCAGACGCGAAGGCGTGTAGTCGATCGCCTCATAGAAGCCATACCTCCCGGAAAACCCTTCCGCGGCGAGTTGCTCGAGATTCCGGCACGCCTCTTCAGGGGCAACCATCAATGCCATCGCCGAGGCATACGGCGCAATGACCAGATCTTCCCCCAGACCGCGTTTGAGGCCCAGACCAGGCACGCCAAACGCCCGGTACTGGTAGGTCTGGTGCACATCGATCGCGTTGTAGCCCGATTCGGAACTGCCCCAGGGAACTCCGCGCTGACTCCCGTACTCGATCTGCCTGGTCACTGCAGCCTTTATGGTCTGGTCGAGCAGGGTGTGTTCGTAAGTCGGCATCACCAAAAGCGGCATAAGGTATTCGAACATTGAACCGCTCCAGGAAAGGAGGATTGGCTTTCCACCGGCCATGGTGAGCAGCCGTCCCAAGGCGAACCAGCTCTCCTGTGGCAGATGCCCCTGGGCAATCGCCACAAAACTGCTGAACCGTGCTTCCGAAGCCAGCAGATCATAAAAATTTGGGTCTTGCCTGTGTTCAGTGACGTTGTACCCGATAGCCAGTAGATTGCGCGCCCTGTCGAACAGGAATCCATATTCGGTTTGAGCGAAGTCGCCGCATTGCCGTGCCAGCCGTTCGATTGCCTTGATCCGTTCCCCGGCGCGTCGGCTTGCCTCCGTTCCCTCCCCAAGCTGGGCCAGTTGGCGGAGCGTCGGAATTCCATCCCTTCTTCTTGGATTGCCTGGATCATTCGGCTGCATCGGCCATGCCACTCCAGAAACAAGAAAAGCGATCTCATCGAGCGCAGCCCGGCATTGCCCAGAGAGGGCACGCACCCAAACGTGCAGGGGGCTCTCGGGCTCGACATCAAGGCCCTCAAATTCGGTGACCGCTTCCGCGATGGATGTTGCAAGCTGCTCAAGGCAGAGACTTGTCGCGGCGAGCGTGGCGGGTGGGGAATTGGTTGCAGCCTCCAGAAGCTGCGTGAAGTTCGTTAATTGGACAGGCGTCGTCATTTTCGGGGTTGTGGCCACGATATCCGAAAGGACCTTCAGCGTGTCGCCGAGCCCTTCAAACAGTCGCGGCCCCAGTATCTTTTGATCTGGGAGTGTGAGGAGCCCCGGCCGCAGCGTCAGCAGATGGCCCGCCAGGTTTCCGCTGTCCACGGAAGAGACGTAGAGGGGCGGCAGCGGTTTCAGGGATCGGGTGTCGTACCAGTTGTAGAAGTGGCCCTGGTACCTTTCCATGGCCTCCATGGTGTCAAAGGCATTCTTTGTACGCTCGATGAGTTGTCCCGCCGAAAGGTACCCGAAGTCATAGGCGGACAGATTGGCAAGGAGCGACAGGCCCATGTTGGTCGGCGACGTGCGATGCGCGACCAGGGGAGAAGGATGTTCCTGAAAGTTGTCCGGTGGCAGCCAGTGATCTTCCGGACCGACGAAGGTCTCGAAGAATGCCCAGGTTTTCCGTGACAGCGCCCGGAGGAAGAGGGTTTGATCGGTCGTCAGCCTTGCTTCACGGCGTACCAGCGGCCGGCTGATCCACCAGGAAATTACGGGGGATGAAAACCACAGGAGCAGAATAGGCAAGGCTATGCCCAGGGTTTCTATCCGGGCCAGGACAAGAGAGATGACCATGGCGGCGGCAAGGGCCGGCGCGAACCACATGGTTCGAAAAACGCCGATAAGTTCGCCGCGGTTGCGCTCCGGGTTGCCCGACGGATTCCATTCGAGAAGCCGCCGTTTCGAGATCAGCATCCGCCAGGCCGTGAGCAGGATTGCATCCAGGCTGAAAAACGCCTCGAAAGGCAGGCACACCAGCATGAAGGCGGCCTGGGCGAAGCGGCTGCCGGCGGAACGCAGTACGATGACCAAGTGCCGACCGGCAAGAACGTCGGCCGGCTTCTGAAGCCCATTGAACATGGAGGTCATCACCGCAGGAATCAGGATGATCCCGAGCACCGCAAGGGTCCAGAACCAGGCCGACGACAGGGCCGTCCAGCCCAACAGCAATAAAAATGTCAACGCCGCGGGCACAAGTGAGCGCCGCAGATTGTCGAGGATCTTCCATCGGGACAAAGCGGAGAGCGGATTCTTCTGTGGACGCCCTGAGGGGCCGGGAACTCTGGGCAGGAGCCATTTCAGAAGCTGCCAATCTCCGCGAATCCACCGGTGACGGCGCTTCACGTCCTCACTGTAGCGGGATGGATATTCCTCGTAGAGCTGTACATCGCTCAAGAGCCCCGCCCGGGCGTAACACCCTTCCAGAAGATCGTGGCTGAGGATCCGGTTCTCGGGAAAACGCCCCTTGAGGGCCAGCTCGAAAGCATCCACGTCATAAATGCCCTTGCCGATGAACGACCCCTCACCGAACAGGTCCTGGTAGACATCGGAGACGGCCCGCGTATAAGGATCGATGCCTGAATCGCTCCCGCACATGGCTGCATACCGCGACCGGTTCACGCCGGTCAGGCTCACAGCAACCCGCGGCTGAAGGATCCCGTATCCCTGGCAGACGCGCTCCCGGTCCCGGTCATATCGGGCACTGTTGAGCGGGTGCGCTATGGCCTCCACAAACTGACAGGCCGCATCGCGCGGCAACTGTGTATCGGTATCCAGGGTGATCACGTATTTCACATTCGATAAAACAGCCGTGTTGCCAACGATGAGCGAAAAGCGGGCCCCGGTCTCCCCTTGAGCCTCACCGCGCAGGAAGGCATTTAAATCCGCAAGTTTCCCCCGCTTACGCTCATAACCCATCCATATCCGGTCACGGGGATTCCATCTGCGAGACCGGTGGAAAAGGAAGAAGCGGTCGTCTTTTGAACCGCTGTACTTTATATTCAGGCTTTCGATTCCTTTTTGGGCCAGCTGCAAAAGGGCTTCATCCTCCGGCAACGTTTCGGCGGGGGTATCGAGAAAATCGGTCAGCAGGGCGAAGTGCAAGTTTTCGTGCCGATTGGCAAGAAACCGGACTTCCAACGCCTCGGTCAACTCCGTGATGTTCTGAGTGCTGGTGAGCATCGTCGGGACGACGGCTAGGGTGCGGAATTGTGTCGGGATACCTTGGGAGAAGTCCATGCGTGGCAACGAATGCGGCTTCACCAGAAGCGTTACCAGCCAGTTTGCCAAGGCAATCGCCAGATGACTGGTGCTGAAAAGTAAGAACATTCCGATCAACGCAAGCGGCCAACCCTGCAATCCACCGTCATGCGCTTTCATCAGCAACGTCCCGGTGAAGAGCAGCGTCAGCAGGAAGATCGAGCCGCTATAGAGCAGGAAAGGAAACCGACGGCTCCATTTTCGGAGTGTTTCGGAGGGCGGCCATTGTACTTCAGCCAGTCGCTCAAGCTCGGCCGCTCCTTGATCAATCAGGTAGAAGCCGACATGGGCTGTGCGATCGTCGCCGCCTTTTCCAGCCGCCCCCTCCTGTGCAAGCACGATCACCAGGCGCGCCACCTCGTCCTCGGATAACCGGCTGAACTTCGCGATCTTCTCAACCACATGGCGGTAACGGTCACGGGTGGGAAAATCCATCCTGCCGTAAACATCAGCGGGATCCTCACGCAGAGTCTTATCGACCAGGCTCATCGTCTCGACGAACTCCCGCCAATCCATCGCACCGAGGAAACGGAGGCTGCCGATGCTGTTGCTCATGGAGACCTGGTCGGCGGCTTGCTGCTGGTTCTCCGAATCCACGAGTTGCTTGATGGTCTGTCCGTACTCGGAGAGTCGCTGCTCGATCCAGGTCAGCGGCAACGCCAAAGCTGGACCTTGTCCCTGCAAGCGGCGCGTCAGTTCCGCAACAAACGAACTGACCAGCGGCGGATTCGATCTGGCCATGTCTGCGATCAGCAGAATAAGGTTCTTCGGATCCTTAGCGGCAATCTCCGTCATCTGATCTGCCCAATAATCTGCGAGGTTGCGGTCTATTCTGTCCGTAGCGATCCGGACGGCAATACGACGAAGATTCTCAATCAGCGCCAGACGTAACATAATGGGTATGGCCCACAATTCACCCAGCTTAAGGGCGGAGACAGTCTGGTATGCAGCGACAAACCGGACGAGACTCTCCGAATCTGTCCGCCCATCACCGTGGGAGATCGTCTCCAGTGCAATGTCATACACACGCGGAAAACCGGCCGAGGGACCATTCAGTAAACGGGGCAGCTCCCGGCTGTAACCCTTGGGCAGATGTCTTCTGGCGGTGCGGATCTGCTCTTCGATCAAATAGAAGTTATCGAGCAGCCATTCCCCGGCCGGCGTAATCCTGCGGTTTGCCTTAACCGCCTCTGTCAACAGGTCTCGGACGCCAAGTAGGATGTCTTCGTTCTTAGCCAACTGCACCAGCAGCAGATCCGGAAGATGACCCGGACTTAATTTGTGTGAACCCGCCAGGTCCTTGCCATGCTGCTCCATCTGACCAGTGCTGAATAACTCCGCTCGCAGCGGTGGCTCGTCACCGGCATGATTTCGCCCAATCTCTCTTCCTTGAAGGTACGACTTCAGGCGAAGCAATGGCTCACGGATCGTATGACTGCGCACGTTCACTGTATAGGACTCCTAAACAAAAAACCCGCTTCGTCAATTACGAGAAACGGGGTACCAACAATTCCGCCCAATTTCCCCTATATGTTAGGGGGTAAATACATAAGGTTATCTTTCAATATGTGCGTTGACCTTTATACATGTTACCATTACATAATATTTCAATAAATCAAACTCTTTTAATTTGGAAGAGCTCGGGGCGGTTCAAATCTCGTAAAAATGATGGAAGCGTTTCACAATCCGGTTATTTATTACAGGAAGGAGTCCTCACTTCAACGCACACGCTTGCTCCTCTCCATACGCCCGTTGGTTCCGCCAATGTCAGCGGCCAGGGTATGGGGCGTTCCGTTTTTCGCAGATTGTCAGACCTCCGTTCCCGTCTTTTTTTTCTTCTTCGTTCCACCCTTTTTTCTGGACGGAGCCAACTTCTTGGCTAATTTAGAAGGTTCCCGGACTGACAGTCTTTCCAGAACAATTCTCTCGGCTTCAAGCCAATTTTCCACTTCTCGGCCGGAGATTCCCATCTGTTCGTAGATTGCGTAAGCAACCCTGGCAATTTCTTCTTTGAGATCCTGTTTGCTGTCCATGATGGGCTCCTTTCTTAAAATAGCGACCCGCGCCATGGAGGGCACTTTATCATTGAGGAACTTCTGTTAAGCTACTTAGCGCGATTTCTATCAAGGCTTTCTTTTTGGCTGCTTATCAAGCTTGTCTCTTGATTTTTGTTTCTGTTTTTCGGTGTTCTGTTTCTGTCCCTTTTCCTTATCTTTCTTACCGCCCTTGTCTCCCATCACGTTTCTCCTTTTCCTGTTGTCCACACAGCTTCTCGCAGCGTGGTTTCCAGTTGCAACCGCATCAGACCCATCATTATGATTGTAATCTTGAATACTTTTCAAAATCCGTCAATTACCGCCATACGTAACGACTTCCCCACGCGAACCGTACCCGAATTTATCCGTTCTCACAAAACAAAAAAGACGAGAGCCGCCTATGCCGTCTTGTCTTTTACTGGAGTCTATGATTTAACATCCGGCCTATAAGGGTGACAATCACCACAAAGACCCTATGATCAGCTTTTCGTTAACATCCAGTAGAATAGACTCAATACGCGCATCGCAGCATCTCGTCGATTAAAAGATAGTGTTGCTCATTGTCAATGAAACAGGGTTAAAATATTAATTGTGTTTTCCCTCTATTGAAAACCAAACTCATTAGCGGGTCATTTGGCTACAATCCTTTTGGTCTTGGTTTCCACAATGCCTGTCTTGATGGGGACTTTCACCGCATCTTCCATTGGATCTTTTAAAGGCACTTCAATTCGAAGCAATCCATTCTCGTAAGTCGCTTCGGCTTTCTCAGGTTTCACCGGCCAAGTCAAAGCCAGTGCCGAAACGTACTCAATGTCCCTTGCTGGCGCCGATAAATAGACACTGTCTTTGAGGATCCTTACATCGATAGTCTCCGTTGGTGCTCCTGGGATTGCGAACTCCACTACCAGTTTGTGCTGTTCCCCGTCTGCATACGCTATACGGTAACGGGCGCAACCTTCATTTGTTCTACCTGCATCGTGACACACTCCTTTTTGTTTCGTTCCCGATTAGTCGGGCTTATTGCCAATTAACGCATCATCTTTTTCGTGACGTTGATTCTAGTCTTAAGCTATTCACGATTGTAGCGAAGTCAAGGCAATTCTATGGGTAAGCTACTTTTAGTGATATATTCACGTCAGGAATATTCGGGCTCGCCGTAAACGTGAGCATTACGCATTAAATACAACATCTTCAGTAAAGTTAATGTTTTGCGGATATCAGGAAGTGAACAATACCAAATCTCCCAGGAAAAATCATGCTCAAAAATCTGAGCGTTTCAACCCGATATCATTGATACGGACCAATCAGCAAATGTGTAGATAAGTATTTGCAGCCGAGGGCTGGCGAATATCACTTTTGCAAAACAAGATTTGTGCACTGCATTTACAAAGCTGCAACTTTCAG
>CAZMVS010000075.1:0-12816 GCA_964569525.1 uncultured Planctomycetales bacterium | reverse complement strand
GGCAAATTCTTTTGTTGCAGGATCTGGCCCCGGAGGTGCTCATTTGTACGCCCAGCTATGCACTGAATATAGCTGAGGTGGCCCGAAAGCAGGGGCTGGGGCCAAATGATTTGCCATTGAAATTTGGCCATTTCGGTGGGGAACCGTGGACAGAAAGCATGCGGCGTCGGATCGAGCAGGATCTGGGAATCGTGGCGTTTAACAATTACGGATTAAGCGAGATCATTGGTCCTGGAGTCAGTGGGGAATGTCCCGCCCAACAAGGGATGCATTTGCAGGAAGATCATTTCATTGTGGAATGTCTCGATCCGGAGAGTCTGGAACCTGTTGCTGAAGGCGAGCCGGGGGAACTGGTCATTACAACTTTGACGAAACAGGCCATGCCTTTGGTGCGTTATCGAACCCGGGACATTGCCTCGTTGGACTATTCGCCGTGTGCGTGCGGGCGAACGACAAGGCGGATGAGCCGGGTCATCGGTCGCAGTGATGACATGTTTATCGCCCGGGGTGTGAATGTATATCCCTCACAGATTGAGGAAGCGTTGCTCAAGGTGGAAGGCACCGCGCCCCATTACCTTATCGAGGTGGAGCGGCCGGGAAACCTGGATAGAGTCACGGTCAAGGTCGAGCTTCTGCCTGAGCAATTTTCAGATCGGATGCGTGATATGCAAAATCTACGGGAGAATATTGATCGGGAAATACATTCTATCACCGGTATTCGCGTCAATGTGGAATTAGTCAAGCCGAATACGCTGGAGCGTTTTGTGGGCAAGGCCAAGCGGGTGATCGATCATCGGGATAAAGAGTAATGAGGATGAATTACGTATTTGTGTAAGGCTGCCAAGTATCTTATCGTATCTCACCCGATATATCGGAGCAGATATTACGCACGCATCTTATTGAACGGCCAAATAATAGGTATTTTCATCTCTTTCGATTTTACGGATTTTATTTTCCTCCAATAGATGCTCGACGTATTTTACCACCTCGTTACGATGCATACCCAATCCGCCGGAGATATCCTCTACAGAACAAGGTCGCCTTTGCAAAAGGGTAAATACTTCGTTCTGGCCGACTTTATACTCTTCCTGCTCATGAATGCTTTTAAAATCTGCAATCACTTCCGCCGGCGGATCAAACATAGGAGCTATTTCCTCCAGTCGTTGCTTGGATACGCTTCGAGCCCACGATTCGGCCGGTGGGCGGGTTACCGTGTTGAGTTGCACATGATCAGGGTTGATACGACGGACACAATCCGCAATTTCATTTATATCTTCATTGCTTGCATTGATACCTTCGATAAGAAATACTTCCAACCAATATTGGCCTTTGAATTCCTTGCGGAAAGCGATTAGGCCTTCCAGCAGGCGTTCAAAGGTGATCTCCGGACATGGCCGATTGACCTTTTCCAAATGACGAGCGTTACTTCCGTCAAGTGAAGGGACAACCAAATCAGCGCCAAGTATTTCCCTGCGAACGTCCGGCTTCCATAAAAGTGATCCGTTCGTCAACACAGCTACCGGTATGTCGGTCATGGATTTGATGCCAGTGATTAATTCTTCGAGTCGGGAATAAAGTGTCGGCTCACCGGAACCGCTGAGGGTAATGTAGTCTGGGCGATCGGCCAATCTGGTTTTCAACTCGTCGAGAATTTGTTGCAAAGGAATGTATTCCTGTCGCTCGGTAGTTTTATTGGTGGTCCTCCCAATCTGGCAATAGACGCAGTCGAAGCTGCATGTTTTAAGGGGAATAGTGTCAACTCCCAAAGATCGGCCGAGACGTCGGGAAGGTACTGGTCCAAATATGCAACTCATGGTGGTATACCTTTTGTGATTAGTAGGCTGTATTAGAATTTAAGTTCTAATAACAGCTTCGAAATTTATTTTAAATGGAACTATCAGCCCTTTTTTAGCTCTTCATCGATAAGTTTGGCCACCCGCCGCCCAGACATTAACATTCCACCAAAGATCGGACCCATGCGTGGTCCACCCAGGGAGGCACAAACACTCATGCCCGAAACCCACAAACCGGGATAAATTTGGGAGGTGTTTTTAACTACGAATTCTTCACCGGCGTTGGCGTCCATCAAGCCTTCGCCGTGCATGCCGGTAAGGCTTTTTTCTTCCAGGATTCCTCGTTTGCGAAGTGAGTTCACGGCGAAAGCCTCGTGGCCTGTTCCGTCGATCACGGCCTTTGCGAAAAGCATAATCGGATCGACTGGGACACTTTCATAAACAAAGCTTCGGTTCGCCACTACGCCGGTCACCCGGTGTTGTTGCAGGCAGATATCTTCCACGACAGTAAGGTTGAAAACGACTGCTCCAGCCTGTATGGCCTTGAGGCATAAACCCGAAGCCAGTTCCAAAGAGTCGATAGTATGTAAACCATCTTTAAAGCTTTGATGACGAATACCAACCTCATCTAATAATGGCAAGACATCATCCTGCGCCACGGCCTCGTTCATAGCCATTCCGCCCCCCCATATTCCACCACCGGGAGCCAAGCGTTTTTCGAGAATGGTCACCTTGTATCCCTGGTTGGCGAGATCCGCCGCCGCCACCATGCCAGCAGGACCGGCACCGGCAATAATAACGTCGTTGACCAATCGATCAGAAAGCTTCTTTTGATAAGTTTCGATTATGGCCATTGAGATCTCGGTTTCCTGGAACCTGCGCATGTTCTTTTACTCCTTATATATCCAGACTGCTGCCTTAGGCATCGAGTCGCTTACAAACTTTCATTCACTATAACAGTAATCGGGTTCAACTTTAAGTTCCCAGATGTTCATATATTTCACCTTAGGATAAACACCCCTTTGTAATTCAGGAAATCTTCCAAGGTTTGACAATGAGTCGGGACCAACGTTTCCGGCAGCGCAGAAACAGGGAAGAAACGTAATTCAGTACCTTCAACGCCATCGGGATGTGGTTGACCTTGCCATTGTCGGACGATACAGGCCAAGGCAAAGCATTGTACCTGGTCGCCGTTGGGATAACTGAATTGCTGATCTGGGCCGCAATACAAGCCCAAGGGTTCCGCTTCAAGTATTTCCAAGCATGTTTCTTCCTCGACTTCCCGTCGCAGCGCTTCCAAGGGTGTTTCATCCAGTTCCATAGCCCCACCGGGAAGGCACCACTGGTCCATATCTCCCCGCCGTTGCAACAATACTTCCCCTTCGCGATTTACAATAATTGCGCGTACGCCAGGGATAAAAACTCGTTGCGAGCCGACTTTCTCGCGCAACTGTTTAACGTAATCTTTCATTTCACCAATTCCGAAGGCGGAGATTTTATGCTTATATCATCTGAAGTCAATTGTCTTGATGCAACAGTAATTTTCGTTTTATGTTTTTCTGAATGAAACCTTCCATTTCGTCTCATTCAACATGCTATCATATTTACGAATCCTGCCTGTCACCCATCGGTTTGCCATTATTTTGCATGATCCAGCGTTGGTTGCTCATAGAATTTGCCATTTGCGGTCACTTTCACCTTTCCCACCTGAATGATTTCTGCTCGTAATAAATGTAGAGGGCCATGTGATTGTTCTAACTTTGCGCGCACAATAGCAGGTTGGTCAGTACTAACCGGATGCCTGTACCGGATATTCAGTTCAGCTGTAACAGCTGATTTTTTACGAGCAAAGAGCCAGTGGGTCATGGCTCCATCCAACATGGCTGCCAGCACTCCTCCATGAAGATAATCAGGGTATCCTTGGTAATCCCGGGGACAATCAAAAATGGCTTGGACACTGCCGTCCTGCTGTAGTCGGAAATCCAAATGCATTCCCTTGCCGTTGGCTCGACCGCAAACAACACAATGACTATGGACTCGTTTCTGAAGCTCTTGCATGTGGGCCTGGGCTAATTCAATGGTCACAAATATTGTCTCCCGTATGCAATTTACCGCTTAAATATTCTTGAACTAATTTTTCGGCTGGTTTAATAGGAGCTCCGTCAACAACACCGATGTTGTATTTTTCAAAAATTTTTCGTGCATTGCTTCCCATACCGTTTGCAATGACTACATCTGTCCCTAGTTTTGCCAACCAAGTTGGCAAAAGTCCCGGCTCTCGCGGTGGTCCTCTGTGAATGGCACACTCACGTATTTCCTTTTTGAAAGTATCAACATCAAAAAGAAGGTAATTTTCGCTTTGCCCGAAATGTGGGCTGATTTTCCCTTCATTTACTGGTATGGCGATGATCATATGACCGGCCTTTTTCTTATTTAGGCTGTTTTTAGTTTCTGCCTCTTACCACACAAGCCTTCTAAATCGTATTATGTGTTATCATTTAATGTGCCAGAGTCATTATTTACATAACTTATTATTATTTAAAGGTATACAAGTATTTAGGGTTTACACATTATTTTTCCTAACTGTTTCTAATATGCGACTATTATATCATGATATTTCTAATGTCATTTTTCATAGTATATTACGTCATGTTAACGACTCTATTTAAGTGTTTTATTTATGTTACTATAACAACTAAGTCATGACCACTGGCCAGCTCCAGCATCCCTTTTATCCTCACTTTATTTCGCCTCATTAATTCACCCTAATTACATAAATGACTTATTTATCGCACCTTACATTCGTGAAATTATTCACATAGACCTTGCATTGTGCCGATGCTGCGCTTATACTGTGAAATAATTCACAATGTTAATTGGAGCACAGGCTTGTTTGTATGTTTTGGTTTTGTCAAGACTGATTTTTTCCCAGGAACCAAATGTCGTGTTAACAGGAAAAATAATCGAAAGACTCAGTGCCTATCGTCAGATCCTCAATCGTCTTGACGCAAAGGGGAAACAGAATGTTTACAGCCACCAAATTGCCGAGGCAGTTGGCGTGAAAGCAACGCAAGTTCGCAGAGATCTGATGAGCCTTGGATTTACAGGAAGTCCCGCACGGGGTTACGAGGTCACAGGTCTATTGGACTGCATTCGCCAAGCCTTGGATAAACCCGGAGGGCAAGAATTAGCCCTGATCGGTGCAGGCCAACTCGGACAAGCCGTTATCGGCTATTTCAATGGCCCTAAACGTAACCTGCGAATCGTAGCTGCCTTTGATTCCAATTCCGCGAAAACGGGAAGAGTCATCAATGGTTGCCGTTGCCACCCCATGGAAGAACTTGAAAAAGTAATTCGGGAAAACGAAATCGAAGTGGGAATAATCTCGGTACCGGCGGCTGCGGCACAAGGCATAGCTACACGGCTGGTACGAGCTGGTATTGGAGGAATTTTAAATTTTGCTCCGGTTCATTTGCAAGTGCCGGAACATGTTTACCTATACAGTGTGGATATCAGCGTTTCATTGGAAAAAGTCGCGTTTTTCGCGAGGCAGGAAAAAATGCAGAAGGAACCAGATTGATGATTTTGACAGACGTAGATGAAATACTTCACCAATACCCAGAGGCAGGCAGGGATTCTCTGATTCCCATATTGCAAGCGGTTCAGGGAAAAAATGGATACCTCTCGCATGATTCAATGAAGCGTATCGGTCAACATCTGAGTTTGCCGGTAAGCAAAGTTTATGGGGTGGCAACCTTTTATAATCAGTTTCGTTTTCACCCTAACGGCCAGTTTCATATTCAGGTGTGTCGGGGTACCGCATGTCACGTAAAGGGCTCAAAAAAGGTTTTAGATACGTTGATAGAGATGCTGAAGATCGCCCCTGGTGAAACCACCCGTGACAAGATGTTCAGTCTGGAAATTGTCGCTTGTATCGGGGCATGTGGTTTAGCCCCGGTAATTTGTATTAACGGAGAGTTCATCGCCAAAGTTACGCCGGAAAAGCTTAAAAAGGTTATTAATGATTGTCGGAGAAAGGCCCAAGCCAATGCCGAAGCCTCAGCAAAGTAACAAAGAAGAACAGAACAAGAGAGAACTGCTTTCCGCCTTGGATAAGACAGGCAAGCGGTTTAGTGCACAACAAACGGCGGAATTGCGTCGAGAGGTTTTACAACGTCCTGCCATATTTATTGGGGCGGGTACATGCGGTCTCGGGGCCGGTGCCGCCAAAACACTGGAGTCGGTCAAGGCTTATCTGGCTCAACGAAATGTGGAAGCAGATATCGTAGAGGTCGGCTGTATCGGGCTATGTTCTGAGGAGCCGTTACTAGACGTTCAGCTACCGAATCGTGCCCGTCTCAGTTTCAAGGCGATCACGGAAGAGAAGGTAACGGAAGTACTGGAAGGCGTGCTGGCGGGCCAGCCGCCGAAAGAAATGGTATTAGGGCAGTTTCGGGACGATGGACAAGAAGAATGGCGTGATCTTCCGTACCTGGACGAGCACCCGTTTTTTGGGCCACAGACGCGCTGGGTATTGGCCAACTGTGGTCAAATCGATCCTAGCTCCATAGATGAGTACATCGCGCGCGAAGGATATGAAGGATTTGCCAAGGCCTTACGAAATACGACGCGTCAGGAATTATGCGACTTAGTAGAGGCCAGTGGTTTGCGTGGCAGAGGTGGAGGCGGTTTCCCTACGGGAAAAAAGTGGAAATTTGCCCTGAACGCGGAGAGTGAACAAAAGTATCTCATTTGTAATGCGGATGAAGGTGATCCTGGGGCCTTCATGGATCGTGCAGTGATTGAGGGTGATCCTCACCGGCTGTTGGAAGGTTTGGCCATCGCAGCTTATGCCATCGGGGCAACCAAAGCATACGTATATATCCGAGCGGAATATCCTTTGGCCATTCGACGATTGAAGCAAGCCATTAAACAGGCAGAAGAATACGGTCTGCTGGGCGAGAATATTC
This sequence comes from uncultured Planctomycetales bacterium, assembly GCA_964569525.1. Classification (GTDB taxonomy): domain Bacteria; phylum Planctomycetota; class Phycisphaerae; order UBA1845; family PWPN01; genus JAAYCU01. The sequence goes on along the minus strand of CAZMVS010000075.1, from coordinate 6,053 downwards.
TGGCCAGCGGTTTTGATTTGGGAATCACGATTAAGCAGGGAGCGGGGGCCTTTGTTTGTGGCGAAGAAACAGCGTTGATTAACAGTATTGAGGGCAAACGGGGTATGCCTCGTCCGCGTCCTCCTTTCCCTGCTATTCGTGGTTTGTTCAACAGACCAACAATCATCAACAACGTGGAAACATTGGCCAACTTACCCTCTATCGTGGTCAATGGTTGTGAGTGGTTTTCCAGCGTGGGAACGGACAGCAGCAAAGGGACAAAGGTTTTCGCTCTTTCGGGGAAGCTAAATCGCACTGGTTTGATTGAAGTTGCCATGGGAACAACGGTACGGGACATCGTCTTTAATATTGGTGGCGGCATTCCTGATGGAAAGGCATACAAGGCTGTTCAAATTGGTGGGCCATCTGGTGGCTGCATTCCCCAACAGCATTTGGATATTGAGGTTGACTACGAATCGTTGAAAACAGTTGGAGCCATGATGGGTTCAGGCGGTCTCGTAGTCATGGATGAAGACAATTGTATGGTGGATGTAGCCAAGTTTTTCATGGATTTCATCCAGCGGGAGAGTTGCGGTAAATGTATACCTTGTCGGGAAGGTACCCGGCGCATGTTGGAAATACTTGAGCGGATAACTCGTTCGCGGCGTAATGAAACTGGCTTGGATTCGCTCGAGCGTTTCAAAGGAGTAATGTATCTGACTCGACTGGCAGAGGTTATCAAGGACACCAGTTTATGTGGTTTGGGGCAAACCGCTCCAAATCCTGTATTGAGTACGTTGCGTTGGTTTCGTGAGGAGTACGAGGCGCATATTTACGATCGTCGTTGTCCGGCCAAGGTTTGCCGTGAATTGTTGCAATACCGTATAGACCCAGACAAGTGCAAGGGATGTATGTTGTGCGCAAAGAAGTGTCCTTCAGGAGCCATCATGGGGGCGTCCAAGAGCCCGCATTACATTATTCCTGACAAATGCATTGGTTGCGGAACATGTCTGGACGTATGCAAGTTTGGCGCGGTCATCGCAGAGTAATAATAAGGGTGAAGCAGTGATTACCATTGAAGTCAACAATAAGCCTATAGAAGCCAACCCGGGAGAAATGTTGTTGTCCGCTTTGAAGCGGGCGGGAATTAAAGTTCCCACGCTATGTCACCTCGAGGACTTATTTCCAAGCGGGGCCTGCCGAATGTGCGTTGTGGAAGTGGAAGGACGACCGGGGCTACAGCCAAGTTGTGCCTTGCCTGTCACCGAGGGTATGAAAGTTTATACCCATTCGCCTCGAGCGGTGCGAGCCCGCAAAACTATCGTGGAATTGCTATTAGCCAATCATCCGGACGACTGCTTATATTGCGTGCGCAATGGTAATTGCGAACTGCAGAATCTCGCAGAGGAATTAGGCGTTCGGGAGCGTCGATACGCTGGTCAGAAAAATGAGCACAAGGTTGATCTTTCCAATTTGTCGATTGTCAGGGACCCGGCCAAGTGTATTTTGTGTGGGAAATGCGTACGGGTGTGTGAAGAGATTCAAGGTGTAGCAGCTATTGATTTCATCGGGCGGGGTAGTAATAGCCGAATTGGTACAGCGTTTGAGCAAGGATTGAATGTATCGAGCTGTGTCAATTGCGGCCAGTGCGTCATGGTTTGTCCGACCGGTGCGCTACGTGAGAAAAGTTACATCAAGGAAGTCATGGAGGCACTAAACGATCCTGACAAATTTGTGGTAGTTCAACACGCCCCGAGTATTTCGGTCACTTTAGCGGAGGAATTCGGGATTAAGCGAGGGACGGACGTATGTGGGGCGATGACTTCCGCCTTACGAGAGCTAGGTTTTGACCGGGTATTTGACACTGCATTTTCCGCCGACCTCACCATCATGGAAGAAGCTTCTGAATTGGCGAAGCGTATCAAGGAAGGTGGTCGGTTACCAATGATGACCAGCTGTTCACCAGGATGGATCAAGTATGTGGAGCAGTTTTTCCCCGATTTCATCGAGAACCTGTCCACATGCAAGAGTCCACAGCAGATGCTCGGATCCTTGATCAAATCGTATTATGCGGAGAAGGAAGGAATTAACCCGGCTGACATTTACAGTGTCTCGATCATGCCCTGTACAGCGAAGAAATTCGAGGCGGCCCGCCCAGAAATGAGTCGAAATGGTATGGCGGATATTGACGCAGTGCTGACTACGCGCGAATTGGCGAGGATTGTTCGCATGCGTGGTCTTGACCTGCAAAATTTGCGGCCGCAGCCGGCGGATATTCCCTTTGGTGAACGAAGCACGGCAGGCAAGCTTTTCGGCGCCACCGGAGGCGTGATGGAAGCTGCCCTTCGGACCGCTCATTATCTGCTGACCGGCACTGAATTGCCGGAGCTGAAGGTGCAAGAGGTTCGTGGTTTAAAGGGTGTTAAGGAAGCCCGGATTCCAATCAACGGGATGGAGGTCGGAGTAGCCGTTGTCAGCGGGCTTGGAAACGCGGCCAATTTACTGAAGGAAGTTCAGGATGGGCAAAAGGACTTGCATTTTATCGAGGTAATGACCTGTCCGGGTGGGTGTATAGCCGGTGGCGGTCAGCCTATCGGCACCGACCCGGAGGCGGTAAAGGCCCGTATGCAATCGTTATATAAGATCGACCGAACAGAAAACATACGTACATCGCATGGCAATCCAGCGATCCAAGAGCTTTATCAGGATTTTCTTGGTGAACCGTTGAGTGAGAAGAGTCATCATTTACTACATACACATTATGTAAATCGGTCAGAGGTGCCGGCGTAAAGTTAGAGAAGGGTAATATTTCCCGGTCAAGGGGTACGTTGTGAGAAATTCTCTGGACAGGCCATTGGTAACAACGATCAAGGAACGTTGTCGCGTGTGCTATACATGCGTACGCGAATGTCCTGCCAAAGCCATTCGGATTCACGACGGCCAAGCAGAGGTATTAACTGATCGTTGCATAGGTTGTGGTAATTGCGTACGTGTCTGCAGCCAACAGGCAAAGCAGATTCTCAGTAGCATCGATGAGGTTAACGATCTTTTAAATAACAGAAACAAAGTAGCGGCGATTCTTGCCCCAAGTTTTCCGGCGGAATTTCAAGATATTCCATACCAAAAGCTGGTAGGGATGATCAGGTCCCTCGGTTTTGACTATGTCAATGAAGTTGGCTTTGGTGCGGACCTTGTTGCGGATCGGTACCGAAAACTGCTAACTGAGAGTAATGGCCAACGATTTATTGCGACCAGTTGTCCGGCCATCGTGTTATATGTGGAGCGTTATCATCCTGAGTTGGTTTCCTCATTAGCACCAATTGTTTCGCCGATGATCGCGACGGCCAGGGCTTTGCGCCAACTTCATGGAGACGATTTAAAGGTTGTTTTCATTGGTCCCTGCATTGCTAAAAAGGGCGAGGCCATCATGGAGCGTGTGGCCGGTGATGTGGAGGCCTCTTTAACCTTTGTGGAAATCCGTGAGATGTTTGATCAACGGCGTATCACGCCAGAATCTGTCAAAGATGAAGATTTCGATCAGCCGCACGCTCAAAACGGCGCATTATTCCCCATCAGCAGAGGCATGCTTCAGGCAGCCCAGATTACAGAAGATCTTGCAACAGGGGAAGTTGTCGCTGCCGATGGGCGAAGTAGCTTCGTGGAGGCGATTAAGGAATTTGAGGCAGGTGATCTTGACGCCAAGCTTTTAGAAGTTCTGTGTTGCAATGGCTGCATCATGGGGGCCGGCATGAGTACAACGGCCCCCCTATTCAGCCGGCGTTCCCGCGTCAGTCACTATGTTCGCCAAAGGATGCAAGTGTTTGACCATAATCGCTGGTCTCAGCAAATGGTTGATTTCGTCGAACTGGATCTGAGTCGCCAATATGACCAAGACGATCAGCGTATGGCAGCACCTTCAAAAGACGCCATAAACATGATCCTCGCGGAGATGGGCAAGTTCAAACCGGAAGACGAGCTGAACTGCGGCGCGTGTGGATACGAAACATGTCGGGAACACGCCATGGCCATTTATATGGGTTTGGCCGAGTGCGAAATGTGTTTACCGTACACTATCGAGCAATTACGAAAAACGATTAGTGAGTTAAACTTATCGAATGAACAGCTTGCAAACACGAAAGAGGCCTTGTCACATTCAGAAAAGTTAGCCAGCATGGGGCAACTTGCTGCAGGAATTGCTCACGAGGTAAACAATCCTCTTGGTGTGGTACTAATGTTTGCTCATTTGTTGCGTGATGAGTTAGGAACAAATACGCAGCTTAGTGAAGATGTGGAAACAATCGTTCAAAATGCGGATCGCTGCAAAAAGATAGTCTCGGGATTGTTGCACTTTGCCCGCCAGAACAAGGTAAGTCTTGAAGCAACAAATCTGCGGGCATTGGTTGACAACGCGGTAAAGATGTTGACCTTACCGGCCAACATTAATCTTGTCGTTGAACATGAGACGGAAGAGTTATGGGCGGAGTTGGACCGAGACCAGATCATCCAGATTATGACGAATTTAGTCAGCAACGCTCAAGCGGCCATGCCCGATGGCGGAACAATCACGGTGCAAACAGGGCTATGTGATGATTATATTCGTTTATCAGTATCAGATACGGGAACAGGAATTTCCAGTCAACACCGGGAGAAGATCTTTGACCCATTTTTCACAACAAAGCAAGTCGGTAAGGGAACCGGCTTAGGGTTGGCGGTTACGTACGGGATCGTCAAAATGCACCGGGGCAAAATCAACGTTGTTTCAAACGACGATCCCTCCGCCGGCCCGACAGGAACAACATTTGACATTTTTTTACCCCGAAGGGAAACCAACTAAGACACGAATATCCGACATGAATTTTTGTAGGTGATAATTAGAACCAAGCTAACTATTGCAAACGGACAACAATATCATGGCTAATAGAAAAATACTAATCGTGGACGACGACGTGGACTTTCTTGATTCATTGCGCATCCAATTCGAAGTTAATGGAGACGAGGTTATTTCTGCTCACGATACCCAGGAAGCAATGGAAATGCTGGAACAGTCAAAACCGGATGCAGCCATCGTGGATCTGATGATGGAGAATATGGATGCAGGTTTTACACTCTGTCGGGATATCAAGAACAAGTATTCCTCAATACCAGTCATTATGGTTACGGCTGTAGCAAGCGAGACGGGATTGGATTTCGATGCGTCAACGGAAGAGGAGCGTTCCTGGATCAAGGCGGACGCATTATTAGCCAAGCCTGTACGTTTTGAGCAGTTGTTGACAGAGATCGAGAAACACCAAAAGGACCATAATTAAATGGACATGTTGCGTGTACTGGTAACGGATGATGAGTCTGAAATGCGACGCGGCGTAAACCGCGTGCTTAGCCGCTTTACGCTGGAATTGCCGGAGATGGACTCCGAATTCGGTTTCATCGTGGAAGAGGCTGATACCGGAGAGGAAGCCCTTGATGTTATTAAGCGGGATCCGCCGGATATCCACTTGCTGGACCACAAGCTGGACGGCATCAGCGGATTGGAGGTGCTGGAAAAAGTTCGCACGAATGAATTTGGCACCTTGACAATAATGATTACTGCATACGCCTCGCTTGAAACTGCAGTGACCGCTACAAAAACCGGCGCATACGATTTTATCGCCAAGCCGTTTACTCCGGCGGAGTTGAAGGCCACTGTACGTAAGGCGTCGGCACATCTTTTGATGCAACGGCAGGCCCGCAAGTTAGCGCAGGAAAAACGCCAGGTTCGCTTCCAATTCATTTCTGTATTAGCCCATGAATTGAAAGCGCCATTAGGTGCTGTTGAAGGGTACCTGATGGCCATGAAGAATCCGAAGGTTCAGGCGAACAGGCAGACTTGCGAGCAAATGGTGAAGCGCTGCCTGGTTCGTACTGAGGGGATGCGAAAGATGATCAGTGATTTACTGGATCTTACCCGCATAGAGTCAGGAGTGAAAATACGGGAACTGGCCGAAGTGGATATCGACAATGTAGCTCGAGGCGCCATGGAGACTGTTAGGGCCAAAGCTGATGAACGAAATATCCATATGAGTATAGACATCGATGGG
>CAZMVS010000074.1:0-5068 GCA_964569525.1 uncultured Planctomycetales bacterium | reverse complement strand
TCGGGACCTCGGCTCTGGGGACCTTCTATGACGGCAGTATTTCACTGGCATTGGAGACCGCCAACGACCTTGGCATCATCTATACCTCCTTGATCGCCGGAACAGATGTGGGCACGGACAATATCACAGCGACCTGCCACCTCTTGACCCAGGCGGTTCCCATCTCCATCGGAGGTGGCGGCGGTGGTGGCGGTGACGAGGTTGCCGCCATCGGTCTGGTCGCGGCACAGGATTCCATTCTTCCGGAAGATATTGTCGCTGTTACCGCAATGGTCTATGATTCAAGCGGACATGGATTGGGAGGCCAGACTATAGTGTTTACTTTGGATGATCCGACCCTTGGGTCTATAACCACGGGCGGCACGACCGCATCCGATGGAACCTTTGTGGCCACTTTTGAGGCGCGAACCAATACCGGCACGGTGAATATTACGGCAACTTCCGGATCGGTAAGCAGTGCCCCGAAAGCAATCACTATAATGAGTCAATTGGTTGATAATATAGCACTTACAGCCAATCCGACATCAATAACCGTTACCAAGACATCAACCATTACCGCGTACGTCACGGACACCACGCCAGCACCTGTGGAAAACGGCACGACGGTGTATTTTACCCTTGTCAACCCGATGTATGGCACCATCACTCCCTCGGCCACCACAAACGCCGGGTATGCAGTGGCGACATTTACGGCGGCCAATGTCGCGGGGACGGCTGAAATCGTTGTTAATTCGGGCGCAGCTTCCAGTTCCATTGATGTGGTTATTGAACCGGCGGAAGCAGCATCCATTGAGTTTGGTTCTGTTTCTAAAAATCCCATTGCCATTCGGGGGACCGGCGGCCAGGAATGGGCCACCGTCACCTTTAACGTCATAGACGTGAACGGCAATCCAGCCAATGATATTGATGTGTTGTTTACCATGACGTCAGGCATTAGCGGGGATGAATATTTGGAAGTAGACGATACCACGCCTTATACACAGGTGGTCGGCACAACCGCAGGCGTTGCCAGCGTGACGCTGCACAGTGGTTTTGAGGCGGGGACCGTGAGCATTACCGCCAGTATTACAACCGCCAGTTCAACGACCATATCGGCCACCACTCCGATTATTTCCATCGGCGGCGGTGTCCCGACCGATGAGTGGTTTACCGTTTCCGTGGAAGAACCGGGCTGGAACATGGGCGGTCTTGCCTGCGTTGGTGTGGAGACCGATATCACTGCATGGCTGGCGGACCACTTCGGAAATTATAATGTTCTAGATGGCACTACGGTAAGCTTCCAGTCGGAAGTCGGGCTTGCGGTGGACACCAGCAATGTGACGGCTGATGCTTTGGGGACGGCGACAACCACAATCCGGACACAAGGCGTCACCGGCGCACCCAAAGATGTGGTACCGGAAACCTGGGAGGAAGATTTAAAGGCGGAGTTGTCAAGTGCTACTGGTGACTATGCTTTTGGTAGTAGCGATGCCGTCGGCGATCCTCTCCCCTCCGGCCATCCCAGGGACGGCGTGTGTAATGTGCTGGTGTTTGTCATGGGCGAGGAGGGCTTTGTGGACGGATCAAATGGTTTGTCAGTCAACGGTATATATGATTTCGGCGAGGACTTTGTCGATACCATTGATGACCCGTGGCGGGATTATGATGATGATGGGTTGTGGGATGACGGCACGACGACAACGCCGCTGACCACTAACGTTACCCTCGGGACAAACCCGGAGGAAGACGGGTATCAGGATCGAGACGGAAACAGTGTATGGGACGGAAAGAATGGTGACTGGGATGGACCCCATCCGGACCCCATTTATCAAACGAAAAATATCTATCGCCAGGTGGATTTTCTGATTACCGGCCTTCCCTACATCCGGATGAACAAGGGGAGTTTTACCGTTCCTGATGGTGGCTCGGATACGGTAAAAATCCTGATATGTGACCAAAACTATAATCCGCTGTCCGCCGGATCAACATATGAAGTGTCTGTTGATGTGGGCAAAATCACCGGCGGCACCGTAAGCTATGAGTATCCCAGCAGCAGTTTTTATGGGAGTGAGACCACAACTGACTGGGATGGCGGCGGCATTGGTAATTCAGATTACACGGCTGCCCACCGCGCTTTGATTGTAAACGAAATAACCATTTCAGATGATGATCCTGGAGATTCGGATCCCGTCGCCGAGCTTGCAGAGCTGACAGTAACGGTTACCTGGACGAGCAATGGCGGATGCGGGGATGTTGTTGAAACGTTAACTATAAGCGGTACGGTTGATTAAGGCTGCTTGAAATTCGAACTGCCAGGGCAGTAGGATACAAATCCGTTTATAGTTATAGTTTAATGACCAATATGTGTATTAAGCCGGCGGGCAGGTTTTCCTCCCGCCGGCTTTGCTTTTGAGTAAATGAGAGGGACGGCCATGAATAAATCAATAACTTAATTCGCTTTCATTATCCGTTAGCTTTCATTGTCTTGACAAATGATTAATCTATTGTACAATTTTTAAAAGCATTCCCCTGCGTTATGTTGAATCGGATTTTATAATGGCCCTAACATTGGCAAAACAGTCCAATATGTATGCATACGATGCGTATTTTTGGATTGTGCGGTTCGGTATAAGGCGCCGTTGCTGACGCTGGATCAAAGATTGAAGGCGCTCGCTCAAAATTTAAACATTGAAATCCTGGAGGTTTAATATGCAGGTGTATACATATTCGGAAGCCCGGCAAAAACTTGCGTCGGTCCTTAAACAGGCGGAAAACACAGGCAAGGTTTTAATCAGAAGAAAAGACGGAAGAACATTTTCCCTGGTTCCTGAAAAGATGGCTTCCTCCCCTTTAGATGTTCCAACAATTAAAGCGAAAATAACAACACAGGAGATCGTGGATACGATTCGAGCCGGTAGAGAAAGGTCATAAATAAATGAATAACTCCAAAGAGCAGGGGCGGTCATGAATGCATGCATTTCCGGCCGCCTTTTTTGAGGCGTCATGAAACTGTTTGTATACCGATACGTGATTCCCTACCTGGGTCTTTTTTTTATCCGCCTGATCTCCATGACCTACCGGATTCGGATTATCCATCCGGAGATTGAGCAGGCCATCTTCGACCGGGGGGAGGTGCCCATCTACATTTCATGGCATCAACGGTTTTTCCCGGGGATTGTGTTTTTCGCCAGGCGGCATCGCATTTCCATTATGATCAGCAAAAGCAAGGACGGGGAATTCATCGCCAGGATCGTCAAGGTGCTGGGCTGGACCCCGGTGCGGGGGTCATCGTCCCGAAGCGGGGTCGACAAGGGGGGCCGGGAGGCGCTGGAAGAACTGAAAATGCGCGCTTTGGACGGATGCACGATCGGTCATATCGTGGACGGCCCCAAAGGGCCTTTTGGCGTGGTCAAGCCGGGTCTTTTGTTGATCGCCCAGCATTCCGGCATGCCGATTCTTCCGGCCATTGTATCGGCGGAAAAAACATGGCGCACGAAGGGTTGGGACCGGTACATGCTCCCCAAGTTTTTTTCACGCGTGATCATTCGGTTTGACCAGGAAATTTATATTCCCCAGGGGATTTCCGGCGAAAGATTCGAGGAGCTTCGGCGGCAGATCGAGAACCGGCTCTATGACCTCTATCACGAAACCGACGCCATGTGGGAAAGAGGTAGTAGAGGTAGTAGGGACGGTCATGAATAAATCAATAACTTCACATGCGTTTCAAGGCATGGCAAGAAGTCTCCGATATCTGCTATCTGCGTTGCGCAAAAAAGAGAGGGGCCTGTGCCACGGGCCCCTCTCTTTATGGGATTTAGCGGATTATACAGCGGAAGAGGCTTCGAAAATCCTTTTACTCTTAAGGCTCAGGTTCAGGTGGCACAACGATCTGCAGGTTGCCGGCATCCAGCTCATGCACTAATTCGGATAAGCAGGGATCGTGGTCAGCGCTAAAGTCCCCGCTGAGATAGGAGTCGTATAGACATGTTACTACCTCTTCTAAATGATACAGCGCAAAGAAAATGCCATCCGTTGCCGGCGCCGCATTCGGGGCGTCTATGTTGCCCGGCTCCCCGTTATCATAAGCAATAAGCCAGAGGCCGAATTCATCTTCATCTATGGTGCCGTCCGGGTAAACCAAGGAACCGATGATAGCCATATCAACCACATTGAAGGCGGAATCCGGAGGGTAAGCATCGGGGCAATCATATTCGTAATAATAGTCGAACCACTCCAACTCGGTGATTCCGAGATATTGGTCTTGACTGACGAATTTGCATTTGTCAAGCGAGTCTTCGCTTACGTTATGAAAGGTGACCTCAAACTGCCCGATGGGAACATCACATAAGAAGCCGGCCCATCCGGCAAAGGTGATCTTGTTCCAGTCTTTCTTTTTCCCGGTCCCTTCGAAGATTTTGCCGCCGCCGCTGAACTTGTCATCCAGCCAGATCTTGACGGCATGCGCGATTGGTTCTTCTTGGACGACTTGGGCGTCAATCTCATCTATTCCCCCGCCGCCGTCTCCGACATAGGTGAAGGAGGCTTCTCCATTGGCGTTTGTTTGGACGTAATCGTTTTCGCCATAGTTTGGTCCGCCAACTACTGTAAAGCCTACGCTCACGTCAACCAGGGGCTCGCCCTCACCATCGGTCACTTTGGCGGTTACCGTGTGGCTTTCACCGATGATGTTCTGGTCCATTTCAGGGGTTAAGGTGATGATCGTTACGCCCATTGATGCGGTTGGCATGCCGAGTCCAAGAGCCATCGCCAAAGCCATGATGCCGAACATTGTTCTCTTCATCTTCATCTCCTTTTTGATGAGGGTTGGGTATCACATCAATGCAACAGGGTTTGGAAAGAGTCACTAAAAAAATCTCTCGTCTCTCGGCTTTTTATTTATCAAATCGTGGCATGAAAGGTCAAGTTGGTTTATTAAGCCGGGAGGAGAGAGGGGCACGGTCATGAATAAATCAATAACTCCAGAGAGGAGGGGACGACCGTATAAATGTAAAAATGTAAAGGGCGTCCGTTCGCAGTAACAGCTGTTTATCTATCGGGTTAAAGTCCCGTCCGGGGAATTGTCCGTTCA
>CAZMVS010000073.1:0-11476 GCA_964569525.1 uncultured Planctomycetales bacterium | reverse complement strand
GATCAGTGGCGTCATGCAGTTTATCCGGGAAAGCGGGTATTCAATTGTCGATCCGGAGGTGCTCGGCCTACCGGTGGCCATGGGACAGACCGATCAGTCCATGAACCGTGTCTGCCGCCAGATCAAAAAAGCCTTTCAGCAGGGTAATGAAGAGCAATGCCGACAGTTAATATTTAATCTCTATTCCAGCGGGCATCTGGCCTACGATATATGCGATCGCGTATTGGCTGAAACTTTCCATGAACTCGGCGAGGCATGGTACCAAGGAAAAATTGAGGTGTACCAAGAGCGCCTTGCGGTGGAGATTTGCCGCCGGCTGCTGTTCGAACTCCGTAGCGTGTTGACTGAACCTCCCGATTCCGCACCGACCGCCGTTGGTGGAACTTTGGAGGCTGACCCTTATATCCTGCCTACCTCCATGGTCGAGGTGGCACTACGCGAAGCCGGGTGGCGGGCCATTTCGCTTGGCTCCGCGATTCCCGTGGACACGTTCTGTGCTGCCTTGGAGAATGAACGACCACAATTGTTCTGGCTCAGTGTATCCTCATTCTCTGATGAGGATGAATTTATCGAGCAATACAAAAAGCTTTACAAAAAAGCTGTTAAGCTCGATATCATTGTCGTGGTCGGAGGACGCGCCTTGACGCAGTCTTTGCGTGAAAAAATCGATTATACCAGCTATGGCGATAATTTGAGACACTTGATTAATTTTGTGGCCAGTCTGCAGAACTCGGATCCCGTGAATAACTTGGGCGGAAAATCAAAATCAAAAAAGAAGGGTTAAGTCTTCCTTTCCGATAAAAAGATTCAGCCAAATTATTGATTTGGGAATGATCGGTTAGATCGAATTAATCCTTCCGCCGGGCAAGCACAAAAAATTCTCCGAAATTAAAAGGAATGACGGCTTGGGCAAATCGCTTGGGGACCAGCCGGCCCAGTTGGCGAAACAACCATGCACCTTGCACATGTTCGTGTACTGTCGCGTGACGAATGGCCATCTCCAAGTTGATCCATTTCCAGGCGAATCCCACTTGCTCAATAGAAAACCCATTTCTGTTGAGTACAAATTGTAAGCCTCTTCGGCTATATAACACGACGTGTTCCGGTAAAAAATGTATCCATCGCTTATGCATCATTCGCGCCGTCAAACTCAGACCGTTTGGTGTTACGATCATCAACACACCGCCCGGGCGCAAAACTTCCCATGCTCGGTGAAGCGTGTTGTCCGGCCGGGGAATATGCTCGAAAACGTCAAAAAAACCGACCAGGTCGAAACTTTCTTTCTCCAGTTGAGTTTCTTCCAAGGTACCCATATACACGTTCCTGATACCTTGACGATGGCGGGCCGCGTTCACTGATTCCGCCGAAATTTCCACCCCCGTTGCTTCCCAGCCCGATTGCGCCGCCTCTTCCAATCCGGCTCCCGCCGAACATCCCACTTCCAAAAATCGGTGACCGGGCGGATGCAAACGTTTCGCCATCCGCAGATACTCTTTCATCGTCCGTTTTTTCGCCCGTTCGATTCCCGGTTCATTCGCATGGCCACGCTCAATATGATATTGATCATCATAAAAATGCTGTATTTTTTGCGGTGCCGGTTTGATTTCCTGGAATAATGTCCCACAACACTGGCAGCGTACGAAATTGTTGCCGCCGCATTGGCAGAAAAAAACCGTTCGCGTCGATTGGCAGGCAGGGCAGATGGACGTCTCGTCGAACACGTGACCTCCTTTGATGGCCTTATGATACAATGTGATCGACTGGCCAGCGGGAATTGCTCAAGTTATTATCCGGGAAACTCGCAATTGTCCAGCCTCGAAACTGATATAAAGAGTAACAATGCCGACTTCCGCACGATATTCCGCCTCCTCCTCTAATCCCCCGTTTCCTTTTGCCGGAAGCCGCCGCTCTTCTCCATATCCGCCTTTTCCGGATGTTGCAGCTGCCCCTCGAAGACGCTTGGCCCTTATGCGTTGGGTGGATCACTGGATCGGGCTGCCTATGTGTTTTGTCCTCGGTCTTTTTGCCACCATCGCCCGAAAACTCGGTTGGCGGCGATCTCGTCAAATCACCGGACGGCGACCGCTGGCTGTTTTTAAATTTTTCGGCATGGGCAGTATTGCGGGAATTGTCCCTTTACTTCATGCGCTGCGCCGCCGCTATCCCAACGCACCGCTGGTTTTTTTCACTTTTCAGAATAACGAACAACTCGTCCGCTTGCTTGATGCTCATACCCACCTGCGAATCATTCGCACGGATACACCTGTTCATTTTATCTGCGACGTGCTCCGCGAGATTGTCTGGATGCGCCGGAAAAAAGTCGAAGCCGTGGTTGACCTTGAGATCTTCAGCAAATTCTCCACCTTGCTTTCCTTTGCCGGAGGGGCTCGCGTTCGCAGCAGCTTCCATCTCAACGATTTCTGGCGTTACAGCCTGGTGACTCATCCCATTTATTTTAATTACTATCACCACATCAGCGACGTTTACGCCCAGGCCGCCGCCTGCATGGGGGCGACCATGGAGGACCGCCGCCTGCCTCGCATCCAAACTTCGAAGCAAGCCAAACAAGCCGTTTCCCGCTTTCTGCAACAACACGGATGGAACTATGAACATCCTGTCTTGGGTATTAATGTCAATGCCGGCGAATTATGTCCCGAACGCCGTTGGCCTGCAGAACGTTTCATCGAAACGATAGAGCAATTACATCATCACCACCCCGATCTTCTTTTTGTGCTCACTGGAAGCCGCTCGGAACAACCTTATGTGCAGTCCATCATAAATCATCTGCCTCCAGACGCACAAAAAAAATCTATCCTTGCCGCCAGCCAATGGTCCCTCGAAGAAACCATCGCCGCCCTTAATCATTTTACTCTGTTTTTGACGAATGATTCCGGTCCCATGCACTTGGCTGCCGCTCAACAGATTCCCATGATTTCACTTTGGGGACCGGGCCGCCCGTCATTTTATGCGCCTCGAACGGAGCACCATCACGTGCTCTATCACGATTATCCGTGCAGTCCCTGTCTTTATATGTTCACCACCTTCGAGGGGATGTGGTGTAATCATCAGGCTTGGTGCATGCAGCAGATCGATGTTAACGAAGTAGTTGACACGGTCAATAAAATGTTAGACATCTTCAATACAGCCGGGAGTACGAATGCCTGATCAGGGGAAAAAAGAACAATCGTCAGCAGGGTACCCGATATTGACTGAATCCGTCGATCCTATAGTATCTTCCACCGCCAATAAAGTTGCTTCCAATCAGCGGTCGGCTCACATCGCATTACTTATCATTACTGTTCTTATGCTGGCGGTATTGGCCATCCTCTCCAATCGCCACGTTACTTGGCCTGCCGATCACTTCACCGATATGAACGTCTTGATGTCGGGCGAAAACCTTTCCAAACAGGGCTTTTTTGATCTCCACTTCCTCCCCCTCCATTTTGTCGGCGAGGTTTCCGACCAGGCCGGGTACTTTACCTATTACACTCATTACCCGCCGCTACCCAATGTGGTTAATGGCTTATTGCGGGAATTGGGTATCGATAGCTTGTATGCCTACCGGATGATCTGCGGTTCCTTATTTATTGTTGGCTTGGCTTGCCTGGCTTGGGCTTTCGCCCCTCTTATAGGCCGATGGGCGGCGGTTTGCGGATTAGCCTTCGTCGGATCCAGCGGGTTCTTCATTGCTTACTGTACCAGTTTGCATCATACGTGGAATTTCTTCTTCCTCGGCCTGTTCGTTTTTGTATTTATCCGTTTAACCGAAGCCCGTATAAAAAAACCGCTTTACTGGTTAGCCTGCTGGTGGATACTCTTGTTGGCTTCGCTGACCAGTTACGAGTTTATTCTCCATGCCCAGGTTTTTGCTTGGGTATTCCTGTTAATTACCGGCCAACTGCGGAAACATTGGAAAGGCCTCGTCGTTTTGGCTACCGCTCCATTCGCCGGCGTGGGTTTGCATTTCCTCCAGGTCGTTTGGGCCCTCGGTTGGGAACAGGCTTGCCGTGACGCCTTGGGCTTTTACCATGTTCGTGGTGGCAATTGGTATGTACGCTGGCAATACATTCAGAACATCCCCTTTTTTATTCGTAAGGCTATTCGCGATCTGTTTTATTGGCTGCCGCATGCCTTGATAATGATACCTGTTTTGTGGTTTATCCTGGTACACAATTCGCCCCTTCGGCCGACACGGTTCCGCCTCGCGATCGGGCTTTTCCTGGCCCTCGCACTGGCCGCCACGACTTGGTTCGTGGCCATGCCATACCATGTTGTCCGCCATGTTCATACCATGGGACAATTCCTGCCCTTGCTGATGGCGTCCTTTGGCGGTGCCCTCTCCCTTGCTTTCTGGTGGTTGTTAAGCTCCCGGGTTCGTTTGTATCAGCGTTTCTTAGCGTTGTTATTTTTATTGGTGGTAGCTTACGGGCAATACCATACCATCAAAACTCAATTGGAATTCGAATGTGATTTCCCCGCTGTCATCGCCGAAGCAATAGGCCCTGATGCCCTGCCTCCTAAAACCGGCGTGATAACCAATACCGGTATGGGCGAAGTGGCCTATTTCCTTCGCCGACCCCTGTGGCACGCTCCTTACGGTGCTATTCCCCCTGTCGAATTTCCTGAATGCGTCCCCACTTTTCAAAAACACCTCGCTCAGGGATGGGAAATTCGCTATTACCTGTTTACTACTTTGAACGCTCTGAAGTCGTATTCTTACTTGGCTAAGTATTGTCCAGGCCGATCGTTGAAACTTCCCGGCACCCAGCATATCTTGGTGCTGTTTGATATTCACAAACTTCACTTGCCCCCGGCAAAAAGAGATCCTTTGCCGCCCCGGATCGCTAGGGAACAGATGGCGGGGCACTTCCCCGAGTGGGAATTGGAAGGATTCCAACGTCGCTATAAAAAAGCGATGGCCAGGTGCGGGCGATAATAGATGTGAAATTTGGTCGCGGAGAACATCTTTAATAAAATCATGATTCTGGCGAAGTCACCTTCATTGGTCGATAAAAGCTGAGCACAAGCCCGCCGGATTCAAAAAACTGAGGCTATTGAATAGGTAGGATTTTTTTCATGCAGGTTAACCTTAAATTCCATGGAGCCACCCAGGAAGTGACCGGCTCCATGCATCTGTTGGAAATTGACGGACATAAAATCGCCCTTGATTGTGGACTACACCAGGGTAAACGGGCCGAGTCCAATCAAAAGAACCGTTTATTCCCCTGTCCTCCCGCCGAATTGGACGCCGTCATCCTTTCCCATGCCCACATCGATCATTGTGGCAAACTTCCTCGGCTGGTGGCCGAAGGTTTCAAAGGGCCTATCTATGCTACGCCGGCCAGTGCTGACCTTGCGGAAATCCTTCTCGCCGACTCCGCCCATATTCACGAGGAAGACGCCGCCTATTGGAATAAAAAACGTGTTAAACGCGGAGACGATCCCATCGAACCACTCTACACCTCCGAAGATGTCGAGCCGACCATTCAAAAGTTGTATCGCCGTCGTTTGCAGGTGACCTTTGACGTACTTCCCGGCGTGAAAGCTACTTTCTACGAAGCCGGCCACATGCTGGGCTCCACCAGCGTCCTCATCGAGGTCGATCGCGATGGCGACGAACCGATACGCATCGTATTTACCGGCGATCGCGGCCGAAAAAATATTGACATCCTTCGCGATCCCGATCCCTTACCTGAATGTGATTACCTTATTTGCGAGAGCACCTACGGCGGGCGGGAAACCGATCCCCCCGAGGATATGAGCGATGAATTGGCCGCGATCATTAACGATACCGTCGAACGTAAAGGCAAAATCGTCGTCCCCAGTTTTGCCGTTGGCCGAACGCAGGTTCTGATTTACCAGTTCCAGATGCTGCTCCTGGAGGGCAAAATCCCCAACTTCATCCCCCTTATCGTGGACAGCCCGTTGGCCGTCCGGGCGACCGAAGTGTTCAAAATGCACCCCGAAGTATTCGACCGCAAAGCCTCCGCCTTCAATCATTTGACTAACGGCATGTTCGATTGCGGCTATTGCGAGTACACCCAGAGCGTCGAGGAAAGCAAACAGATCAATCATCGCCCCGGACCGATGATGATCCTTTCCGCCAGCGGAATGTGCGAATGCGGCCGTATCCTGCACCATCTGAAAAACAACATTGAGGACCCGAAAAACACCGTCCTTATTGTCGGTTACCAGGCTCCCCACACCCTCGGCCGACGGATCATGGAAAAACAAAAACAGGTCAAAATCTTCGGCGAATGGTACCAGCTAAAAGCCGATGTCAAGGTGCTCAACGGTTTCAGCGCCCACGCCTGTGCCAGTGAATTGGTCGAATCCATCCGCCCCTTGCTCGGCCGCGTCAAACAAACTTTCCTTGTGCATGGCGAAACGGATCAGCAGCAAGCCCTGGCCGATAAGTTGACCCAAGCCGGCTTCCGAAAAATCGCTATCCCCGAACGAGACCAGGTATATGCATTGACTTAAAATTATTGGAAAGCGGCGATTTAATGTCGTCGATTAACATTACGAACCTTGCGTAGCAGTGCGGCTTTCCCGCCACTGCTCATAACGTTTCAGCCAATCCGGATACTGCTCCGGCCTGATCTCTTCCCACAGCCCACGCTTTTTCTTGCGCGCTCGCTTTTCCAGCTTAACAAACCGCTGCATCCACGGATGATCAAAACGCCGATCCGCATATCCGTAGCCTTGGGCTATGATTTCCTCATTGAGCATGACCTCTTTATCCGCCAGGTACACGTAAGCCAACAGCCGCCCGTAATATCCCCGTGTTCGTTCCGACCGCAAGACCAGCCGAACCTGCTTGTCTAAAACCATGGACGTTGTAAACTCTGACGCCCGCTTGCCGAAATACATGGCCCCCTGCGGACTGTGTTCCGTTTCCGGCGTGTCCACTCCCCATAAACGAATGCGCGTATAAGCTTTGTTTCCATCGGAAATGTCAACGTCGATCGTGTCCCCGTCCACCACGTTAATACAGCTACAGACCGTGTTGTGATAACGCTGATAATCCGGCTCCTGCGAAATCCCCAGCCGATACCAAAGCAGCCCGCCCGCCGCCAACACCAACAGCACGATGCCCACCGGATGCCGCCGCCAAAACGCCGGCCATACCTGCTGCTGTGAACGCTTGCTTTTTAACCCAAATCCCCGGCTCAACCTTTAACTCCAAAAACAACTGTAATGGTCACCGGCCTTGCGAGATAGCAGTGTAATGGCTCTGCCCCTTAATAGCTCTATGATCTTTACGATTGTAAAATAGCATTTCTTCATAATGAAATCTGGTGTGCCTGGTTCTTTGCCTTCCTTTAGTAAATTTGCGAGTGATTAGTTATAATAAGATTAAACTATTTATTGTCCATGGCGTTTTCAGCAAACGTTAAACTCAATAAAAGGATTATAGCGAAATCGGAAACGCTTAAGGGGTAAATATGTTTGGATATTTATATATCTTGATAATGGCCCTTGTGGGTAGCTTTGCTATTTACCGCAAATTGCTTGGTGAAGAAAAATCAGAGAATGATAATACGGGGCTACCCCCAAAGTTTATTCCTTACTTGAAAGGAATAATGGTTATATTCATTGTTATTTTCAGTGTTATGATCTTGGGTATTATATTTCTTCTTATTGGGTTTCCTGTTTAGGTAACCGCATGTCTCTCAAAGATTCTCTTTATACCAGTCGATAGCCCGGGCCAGGCCGTCGTCGAAGCGGACCACCGGCTCATAGCCGATGAGTTCGCGGGCTAGCGAAATGTCCGCCAGTGAATGTTTCACGTCTCCCGGGCGCTCTTCAACGAATTGTGATTTGACTTGTTTGCCCAGCAACTTGTTGATTTGCGCGATAATCTGGTTGACTGAAACACGATCTCCGCAGGCGATGTTGACCGCTTCCCCCTGAACCTTGGGCGCTTTGGCTGCCAGCATATTGGCGTGAACCACATTATCGATATGTGTGAAATCCCGGGTCTGTTCCCCGTCCCCATAAATGGTAGGGGACTCATCTTTCAGAATAGCGGATACAAATGCGGGCACAGCCGCCGCGTATTGACTGAACGGATTCTGACGCGGACCGAAAACGTTAAAATAACGCAACGAAATGGTCTCCAATCCGAAACAGTGAGAAAACGCCCGCAGGTAATGTTCGCCTACAAGTTTGTTCACCGCATAGGGACTCACCGGTATCGGCGACTGGGTTTCCTTCTTGGGCAACTCCGGCGATTCGCCATACGCCGAACTGCTGGCCGCATACACAACTCGCCGGCAACCTTTGTCCCGGGCGGCCAATAATATATTGAATGTCCCGTCCACATTCGCTTCATGTGAGGTTCGCGGATCTTCCACTGAGGTTGGTACCGACGGTACCGCTCCTTCATGAAACACGATCTCCACGTCTTCACAGGCCTGCAGGCAATCCTCACAGTTCCGCAAATCTCCTTCTATCAGCTCGATTTTACTGGCGAAAGGTTCCAGGTTCTCGCGTTTACCAGTGGCAAAATTATCCAACACCTTTACCGACTGTCCGTCCTTTACCAGTCGTTCCACAATATGCGATCCGATAAAACCCGCTCCACCGGTCACCAGGTAATTAGCCATAACTTTCTATCCTTTCCTGAGCTGTTATCTTTCACATGAGCGAAGGCAGGCCCGCTCGCTAAATCAATATAAAGACGGATCCGCCGCATACATCGGCTCTCTTCCCTGCAGAATGGCGATCACATCATCCACCACATCATTCATCGCCGCCAGACCCTCTTTGCTGCGCGAGGCGATGTGCGGCGTCAATACGCAATTCCGGGCCGATCGCAGGGGATGATCCGGAGGAGGCGGCTCCGGATCGAAGACATCGATGGCTGCTCCCCCTAATCGACCGTCATTTAATGCATCGGCCAACGGACCGGCCTCCACCACCGGTCCTCGCGAAGTATTTATCAAGTAGGCCCCTTTTTTGAAATGGGCTAGCGATTGGGCGTTGATCATGCCCCGCGTCAGCTTGGTCATGGGTACGTGCAGACTGATAACATCGGCCTCGGCGTACACTTTTTCCGCACTGCCTTTCGCTTCGGCGGCAAAAGGCAGCCAGCCGATTTCACGGATGTCATAATAAATCACCCGTATCCCGAAGCCGTTGTGCAGCCGCTTGCCGACCTGCGTGCCGATTCGTCCCATTCCGATAATGCCCAACGTCTGATATTGCAACTCACTGCACAAGGGCATCTCCTTGCGCAATTGTTTGAAATCGCCTTCCCTTAGCCGTCGGTCTGTTTCCACAATTCGCCTTTGAGCGGCGATCAGCAAACCTACGACCAAGTCCGCGACCGCATGGGTACACGACGCAGGCGTATGCACCACGGTAATGCCCGCCTCGGCCGCCGCGGGAACATCGATATTGTCCAACCCTACGCCGGCCCGGCCGATAACCTTCAGTTTCCCTGCCTGGGTTGCCGCCTGGATGACCTCCCGGGTGATCTTCGAATAGGTCCGCACTACCAAGGCGTCGGCCTCTGCCACGGCCTTGAGCAGGTCCTCCCGTTCACACTTGTCCAGGCTGACCACCTCACCGGCCTCCTGCAGCCGGGCAAGGGCCGATCCGCTTAAATGCTCCGTCACGATGATTTTAGGTTTCGCTGTTTCTGACATAATCGCCCATTATCCAGCCATTTGCGGCAATGAACAACCCGACCGGGAAAGATCATCGAGGGCGGTTGGTGTTCCGATTGCCCCCCCCCCTTAACACCCCCCCTATTAAAGGTTGCAACCGGTTTGCGATTTGAGGTCCTTCGCGGGTTAACCTATACTGCCTGATCTGTTTGATTTGAACTATAAGGTTTTCGGGAGGACCGCTATGACGGACATCAAGGCAACCAATATTACTTGGCACGAGGGGCACGTTGGCCGGGAAGATCGAGAAAAGCTGCTTAACCAGAAAGGGGCGACCATCTGGTTCACCGGCCTGAGCGGATCGGGCAAAAGCACCGTGGCCTTTACCGTGGAACACGCATTGATCGAGCGCGGACATCTGGCTTACTGCCTCGACGGCGATAATGTTCGCCATGGGCTGAACAAGAACCTTGGTTTTTCCGCCGAAGATCGGGAGGAGAACATCCGCCGCATCGGCGAAGTGGCCAAGCTGTTCGCCGACGCCGGCCTTGTAACCTGTACCAGTTTTATCAGCCCGTATCGCAAGGACCGGGATCAGGCCCGGAAGATTCACCAGGAAAGCGGCCTGCCCTTTATCGAGATTTTCGTCAAGACGCCGATCGATGAGTGTGAGAAGCGGGATCCCAAGGGGTTGTACAAGAAAGCCCGGGCGGCTTTGGCCGAAGGCAACGGTATGGGCTTTACCGGGGTGGATGATCCTTACGAAGAGCCGACCAATCCGGAACTCGTTTTGTGTTGTGACCAGCATTCGCCACAGGAGGCCGCCGCCCAGGTGCTTAGCTATCTCGAAGAGTTGGGGGTGGTGTCGAAGTTGGGAAATAACGGCGATTAAGCGAAATTTTCGTTGGTTGTTTTTTCGGCCAACTTACGCCCAAACATGCGTTTATCGACCGATGTGAGTGGCGACGGCGCTTGATTCAAGTAAGTCATTTTACTATACTACTGCACCTGCTCGAATGAGCATATGTGGCCCCATCGTCTAGTCGGCCTAGGACACCGGCTTTTCATGCCGGCAACACGGGTTCGAATCCCGTTGGGGTCATTTTCAGGTATTTTTTCCATCTTAGATTTACCCCTTGGTCCATCACCACTGCCAGGGGGTTTTTAATGCGCCGGTTCAAAGTCCTATTCATCCGGTTCATATAGCCGGTTTTTTGTCATTCACCGGCTGTGTTGGATTTCTGCAAAAGTTTTGATCATCAACCATCGATCATTACCAGCTGCTCCTATCACAACATCACACGCGGTGTTCCGTTTGCGGGCAAGTATTTGGTCATCTCGGTTATTAATTTTCGGCCCCGTGTCGGGAACGGGTGAGCATAAGCGGTCGAGGTATGGGAAACATGGTATTTCTTGCAAAGGAAAACGATTCAAAATTCGTTTGGTGGCGGAAGTATCCGGGTCTAAAGTTTCCTGTGATTGGATAGTTTCAACAATGCTCTTTGTTTGAATACCGCCCGTCGTGGGCCGCGGGCGGTCAAAGCGGATATCCATTTTCGAGGCAAGCGATATTTTTGGGCGAGCCGTTGATTCAGGGGTGAGACTATGACCACTTTGCGACAGAAAGCTTTGGCGGGGATGCTGCATTGGTATCCGCTGCCCAGCGGGTGTGGAACGATTGCCAATCATCGGTTGGTGCAGGCGCTGGCGGGCCGATCGGCGGAACTGGTATGGGCCCGTTGCGAAGAGGGGTACGTGCGGTGTTCGCTGGCGGACTTTATCGGCAGAGCGGCATTTTACGTTGGGGAGCTGGATAGGAAGATCTCCTGGTTGGCGCAGCGGCTGGTGCGGCGGGGGGG
>CAZMVS010000072.1:0-2085 GCA_964569525.1 uncultured Planctomycetales bacterium | reverse complement strand
CCGGCCCGGGCGGCCTGGGCCATCGACTTGGCCCGAGGCAAGTCACACGGATTGAATCTGGATTTTGGTGAGCAGTATTGGCAATGGGTGGATTCCTGGATGCAGAACTATCCGCCTTTTATAGGTGTGCAATGGAAATGTGGGCAGGAATCCACGGTCCGCCTGCTCGCGCTGACCATCGGCTTCTGGAGCTTGGCGGATGATCCCGCCACCACGCCGACGCGCTGGCTTCAATTCGCCCGGCTGGCCTGGGCCACAGGGTATCGCATCCGGCATCACATCACTTACGCCATCTCCCAAAAAAACAATCACGCGATTTCCGAAGCGGTCGGATTGCTGTTAATTGGTCAATTGTTTCCTGAATTCCGCGAGGCGGCTGAGTGGCGAACCACCGGACGACGAGTCTTAGCCCGGGAACTGCGCCGCCAGGTGTATGAAGATGGAAGTTACGTGCAGCAATCGATGAACTATCAGCGGGTAATGCTGCAAGGGGCGATGCTGGGCCTCCGCCTGGCGGAATTGGCCGGTGACCCATTTGAACCGGATATTTACGAATTGATTCGCAAAAGCTCTGAATTCCTATTCCAAATGAGTGACCCGGAAACCGGCCGATTGCCCCAGTATGGCAATAACGACGGGGCCTTGATGCTACCCCTGAACGAATGCGATTTCACCGATTTTCGACCGGCCATCCAGGCAGCCTATTATCTTGCTACCCATCAGCGACTACTGCCCCCCGGCCCATGGGACGAAGACCTGCTCTGGCTGTTCGGCCCAGAAGCTGTTCAGGATGCGGATGTTGAAAACCGCAAGCCTTGCTCATCAGCCTTTGAGTCGGGTGGCTACTTCACGCTACGTCACAAAAAAGCCTGGGGCATGATCCGCTGTCATACCTATCGCGATCGGCCCGGCCATTGTGATCCCTTACATTTCGACTTGTGGTGGCGGGGACTGAATATCCTTCGCGACTGCGGAACATATCTGTATTACGTGCCCAACAGAGCCGACATCGAATATTATTTCAAATCCAACCAGTCGCATAATGTCGTGGCTGTAGATGGGCAAAACAACATGAAACTGGCCTCCCGCTTTCTATGGCTGCCTTGGTCACGTTGCGAAAAACGCCATTGGCAGGCCAACGAAACCTCGCCCTTGTACTTCGAAGGTCAATGCTACGACTATCAACGCAAACCGATCGGCGTGCTCTGGCGACGAGCGATCATTTCACCTCATGAAGATTTGTGGATTGTGGTGGATGATCTATATGGTCAAGGTCGGCACGCGGCAACATTGCGCTGGCACCTGATCGATGAGCCGTATGATTTCAACCATGAGACACACTGCCTGAACCTGCATACCGGACAGGGCAATTTCGGAATAGCCGTTCATAATTCGACGGGCGATTGGCAACGGTCGGAAATCATTCGCGGCCGGGACGAGCCCGGCAAAGTCCAAGGCTGGGAAGCCCCCTATTATGCCGAACGACTGCCGATACCAACTTTGGAAGTGGAATGTACCGGCCCCCTGCCTGTGCGAACAGTCACCGCCTTGGGCAAAGGTCCTGTCAATATCGATAGCCGCATTATCCCAATACCATCTGGTGAAAAGTGGATCATCCAGGCGGATAACAAGACCTGGAACCTAGAGTTGCAATCGCCCCGCACACAAGCCGATAAGCTACTGATGAATCTTTCGGATTAGCTGACCGCGCTTGCCCGGTTTCATATGACCCAACAACGGGAAGACGGTCAGCGGTTTTTTCATTCAATTCTCGAACGATAATAATCAATCACCTTCCGCAAAATTTCATCGAGGCTGGTCTTGGGTTCATAACCCACGATGTCATGAATTCTTTTCAAACTGGGCACCCGTCGCATCATGTCATCAAAAGGCTTACCGTAGGCCTCTTCATAAGAAATAAGCCGTTTCTCGCTCTTCGAACCGGTCATCTCGATAACTTTGTCCGCCAACTCATTAATAGATATCTCTTCGGTTGACCCAACGTTATATACTTGGCCGGCGGATTTCTTATGATCCATCAGGGCCCGGATTCCGTCGATCACATCACCCACATACCCAAAGCAT
>CAZMVS010000071.1:0-4733 GCA_964569525.1 uncultured Planctomycetales bacterium | reverse complement strand
TGAAGACCATAGAGATCGCCTGACCACCATACTGGTCGCCCCGCTGATGACCTGCAGCGCCCGCCTGCCGGTCTATACGGTTTTGATCGCCGCGTGCCTGCCGGGAAATGCGTGGCTGAAAGCGTCGATACTGGTGGGTTTATATGCCTTCGGAATATTCACGGCGCTGGTTATGGCGGCGATATTCAAGAAAACAATACTAGCCGGACCGCCGGCTCATTTTCTCATCGAATTACCCCCCTACCGCCAACCGCGAGTGGGTTCCATCCTGCGAGTAATGTGGGAAAGGAGCAGCCTGTTTCTAACGCGGGCGGGAACTGTCATCCTGGCGATTACCATTGTGTTGTGGGCATTGATGAACTATCCAAAAGACGAAGCAACACAACAATGGTATCAGGAACAACAAGCCTCCTTGCAAGCAGAGAGTGCCCCACCGGCCGCAATGAAAAACCTCGAAGAAGCTCGATCCGCCCAAATACTGCGGAACAGCGTGGCCGGACAACTGGGAAGATTAATCGAGCCGGCCATCAAACCCTTGGGATACGACTGGCGAATCGGGGTGGGTATCGTAGCCAGCTTCGCAGCCCGGGAAGTGTTCGTCAGTACCATGGGCGTTGTGTACAGCGTAGGAGAGGCGGACGAACAAGCAACAACCTTGAAAAGCAAAATCGCTCGGGCAAGCTGGCCTGATGGACAAAAAGTATTCACGCCATTAACCGCTGTTTCGCTGTTGATCTTCTACGCGCTGGCCTGCCAATGCGCCAGTACCATCGCCGTGGTACGACGGGAAACAAACAGTTGGCGTTGGCCGGCGTTTATGTTCGGCTACATGTCCGCATTGGCCTACGTGGCTTCTCTGCTGGTTTATCAAATCGGATCGGCGATAGGCGTCGGGCTGGGATAAATTTCGCCGGCACAGGCGACGGTATTGATTTATCCTTTCACTGCGGGGAAAATTACTACATATCAACAAAATCCCCTGCACAAGGAAGGACACGACATGGTTACATGGTTGATCAACCTGGCCATTGCCACAATGATAGGCCAAGTGCCGCAAACCCAACCAGCCAACTGGCAATTTGATCCCAATTATCTGCAACTCAAAAATCCGCAGGTTTCGGTTTCCCTCCGACCCCTCGGGCCAATGCACGGCGTGGTAATCGACAAGCTGGGGAAGGATGGTTCACCGACGGCCGAAGGCCGAGCCTTTCTGAACCTGGAGCATTACCTGGCTACCGGCAAATCCGCCGAATTTCTCCCGCGGAAACTGGATCATATCGCTAACTTAACGCAAAAGTATCTCTCGATTTGTTTTCCCCAGCCAAAAGATTGGCCGTTAGAAACAAAGTTGAAATATACTTTCGATCAACCCGGCGCAATCGACGCGGAATTGGAATTTTCCTTCAGCGGTAAACTGTCGCAATTTGAGGTATATTTTACCTCCTATTTCGCTCCGCAATACCAGCGTTTTGTAAAAGTCGGCGGCAAGTGGGAACGGGCTAAGATTGGACCTAAAGAACAGTTGTTGATCCCCCGAGACGACAAAATCGCCGGGCGATACGAAGACGGACGCTGGGCGTTTTTGAAGGGACGGACGCGCCTGGCAAAATCCCATTTCGATTTGCCCATCATCATAAGCCGGGATCCGAAAACCGACTGGGCGCTGGCTCAAATGGTAGAACCGGGAGCATGTACGCATATCGCACCGAACCTCTTTGCGGCAGGGCATAACTTTATCATCGGCGGCTGGGACGTAAAGAAGGGAGACAAACGACGAGCGTGTATCCGTCTGATCATGGGGTATAAGTTAACCAATGAGCAAGTAGAAAAGGCATACGAAACGTTTGCTGAACAGTGCCGCAAAAACGGCGGTCAGATGGCAAAATAATTACTCCATCAAGACACTTTCTTTCGCGATCAGTTTGTCGAGCAGCGGTTTCCCCTCCAAATGACTCATCATTCGCACGTATTATTTCTCACGTGCGCAGATAGATTATTCCCAAAATCATAGCGCCTAAAATTAGATTAAAGTGATCTTTGAAGAGAAGATTATGCCGACTGATCTTTCATCAATGAAATGTGAACCATATCGCGTAAACGGAAATGCGGTTCCTCCCTCCTGCCCAGACATATCAACTCTTCTTGCTCGTAACCGCTTGGAATGCCGCGGGAACCTGTTCGACTTGACGGCTGTTACACTTCGGGCACTTCTGTTTTGGATGCCGTTCATGCTCACCAATAGGCATGGTTTTCTCGAACGTATGACCACACTTTAAGCACTTATAATTGTAGGTTGACATCATCCACTCTCCCTATTCGCCAGGACAATGACCTCTGTTTAAACATAGTGCAAAAACAAAAGGAAGAACATGCTCATTGGCATAAAAATAAATCGCTCCCACAACTTTCACTCTTCTCAATCAAACCAATCTTCGATGTCCTCCCAAATGTCTTCGATCTCATCACCGAAATCATCGTCATCATCGATCTCGATGTTGCAATCCACGCCCGTGCAAGCAAATAAAGCAAGCAGAATAGCCATTAATGATCCCCATCTCATGTGCCGCATGACATTTCTCCTATTTCAGTCTCAGACTTCCAGAATTTGTAGGAACAAAATGCCTATCCCCTTCGAACAATCCTTCCGATCCATAACCGATGCAATTAATACGGATATCACGAAACCCTTTTCATGGACAAAAATAGAACACCAATCTGTTAACAAGTCATTATAGTTTTACGTGGTTAAGAAAGTCTATAAAAAATCTTAGCGCCGCAGCAAAGTTAAAACGGTATGTTGGCAAATAAAAGCTTATCTGTGTTCTGAAATGGCGACACATCTCATGGTACCCAAAAAATACGTAGAACCACAGAAAAAATGTGAGCACAAATCGAGTAGCTGGCCGAGACCGCCCATCTTCAACGCCCCTTCTCTCCCCGCCAACCCACCTGCTCCGGGGAGAATTCTGCCAAGGTCATCCCGTAGCACACTTCCGCCACATAAGCCCCCCCTTGTGTCCGGCGCAACAAAAAAGGGACTGAAAATAACTCTCAATCCCTGCTAAATATGCATATGTTTTTAACGCAAGAAACTAGCCGAACTTCTATTCTTCTTCCTTCTGATCCTGGTCCCCCGACTTTTCATTACCGCCTTCTTCCTCTTCTGCTGGAAAAGAATCACTCAACCCTAGATCCATGTCATTGATATCGAAAGCTTCGGTATCGCCTGTGCCCGCCAGCGACTCCAACGCGCTGATTGGATCCTCTCCCTCGTCAAAAAATTCCTTGTCCGCATAATCCTCGCGCCCCCCACCACTCTGCTGCGTGCCGGCCACTTCCCGACTCAAAGGTCGTGGCTTGGCCTTGGTCACCGCCGGACGAATCTCCGCCGGCTCCCCGTCAATCTGCACCGTAAACACCACCGGCCCGATAACAACATGATCGCCCGCCGACAACTCCTGCTCGGTCACCCGCTGATTGTTCACATACGTCCCGTTGGCGCTACCCATGTCCCGAATCAACACCGTCTCTTCGTCCAACACCACCATCGCGTGCTTGCGGGAAATCTCCGCCAAAGGAATCCGCAAATCACAATCCTCTTGACGACCAATAATAGTTTTCCCCGGCGATAAATTGAAATCCCGGCGCGTCTTATCCTTCTTGAATAAAATCAGAATGGCGTCCATTGTGAACTACTTCCTCAATAAAAAGAGGCAAAGAAACCGCCGCGATATGTTTGATTCTTTCCCGACTTGAATCGGAAGCCTGTTTCAATCAACGTGTTCCCACGATTCACGAAAAAATTACTCCACTCATCATGAGTCTAACCTTTGCCTCCACGTTCCGCAAGACCGTTTTGGCGTTCCCCACAACCCTATCCTATCGTATTCACTTACTTTATACACTACAATTATACGGTTGACCAAGACATTACGGCTGCATAATTTCGGTCCGATTTAAGTGGCCAAGCCTTGACCGGGCTTGACATTAACCGGATGGCGGATATACTTTTTCGCTCTAATAGCAAATAAGTCTCTCGGGGCCGTAGCTCAATTGGTTAGAGCATCGGACTGTCGATCCGAAGGTTGCGGGTTCGATTCCCGTCGGCCTCGTTCAAACTCCCAAAGAACCTCTTCTTCGGGAGTTTTGCTTTATACCCGCTTAACAAATATCCACCTTAAGGAAATCCCCTTTACAATTCCCGACGCTCAAAATCATGGTTTATCAATCCACGGTTTTTAATATCTATTGACAGTTTAATATGCCCCACTATGACAAGTCGCCATCCCGCCTTATACCTTCTCCACCCCGACAAGAGCCCCATCCAGCCGCCGCGCCAGCCTCGGCCAGAAAAACCGTTCCACTAACCGCCGCCCCCGCTGCCGATCATCTCCCCATAACGATCCTGCTTCTAACCGCTCTTGGACCGCTGCCAGCCGCTCCGCCAGTTCATTTGCACCACCGTCATAAAAATATTCCGTCCCCTCTCCCTCGCTATCCAGAGTTTCCGGATACGCCGGCCGCCGCGGCACCAGCGCATCCCCCCCCGCCGCAACCGCCTCCGCCATGCTCAACCCGAAAAATTCATGATCCGCCGTCGAAACCGCCACGTCCGCTTCATACAACGCCGCTCTATACGCATCCCTGCTCTGCTGATACCCCCACCGATCGATATGCTCCGCAAAATATTCCCGCGCCCAATCGAACACCTCCGGCACCTCCCGAAAATGCTC
>CAZMVS010000070.1:0-4319 GCA_964569525.1 uncultured Planctomycetales bacterium | reverse complement strand
GCTACAACGACGGCCAATGCCGCCAGGACCAAAGTTGTCTTCGTGTTCATGGTTAACTACCTTCTCCGAATTATCATCACAATTCCACCGGTAATCAGTATCACAAACGCCCAGATTGTGGCAATGCCCCACAATTGTCGTTGACTTTCCTGTTCCAGTGCCGGGATGCGAGGAAGCTCGGCCGGCCCGGAAGCGATCATCTCCTCACCCTTTGGCCCGCACAGCCAATAAACCGCGTTGATCAGAAGTTCCACGTTTTCGGTGGGTGGCGGGGCGGTTACTACGACCTGGTTTTCGCCTTGCGTGTTGACAACCCGACGCTCCAGGTAATCGTCGCGGTAACACATTCCGTTGCCGAGAACAACCGTGCGGGCGTTGGTCTCAGTATTTTTCGCTGCGACCGCGACGGGAAAAGGCGGTTCCTTGGCTTGGTCGCTGCGGGTGAAGGTGCTGTTCTGCTCACCGGAAAGGAAGGCCTCGATAATCGGTCGAATATTTCCCTCGGCCCAGATATCCGGTTGGTCGGGAGCCATGAGAACAGGTGCTATTTTGACGTTTTCGACTGTCTTTTCGGAGGGCGTGACCGGACAGATTTCCCACATCAGCATCCGCCGGGCACGGAAAGGCTCACCGATTACCTGGTCGGTAAAATGGCTCATCTGCATGTAATTCCAACGACGGAAGTTGATGTGGAATCTGCTGGGATTGTTTTTATCGACCACGCCGTGAATAACCCGGTAATCATCCAGTACGTCGATTCCCCATTCGTTTCTCAGCATCTGCTTATATTGGTAGTGGTGTCGAGGATTGAAGTTATAGCTGACCAGGAAGATACTGGGACTTCCGCCAGCCAAAGCTTCGCGCACCTGGTCCATTTGCTTGGGACCGAACGATTGTTGGGGCATCTGCCTCATGAAAGGATTTTGCCGGGCGTCCGGTGCGGGCGGCAGAAAGATGTAGATCGGCTTTTCCAATTGGGTATCTTCGGTTAGCTCGGGACGTTTGGATTGGTCGCCCTCCGCCCCAAGGTTCCATTCTTTGACTACGAAGTTGGCCTTTCTTAGTTTCTCTTGCAGAACGCGAGTGCTCTGCAAGGGGATTGGGCCGGTCCGTTTACGCATGCCAAATTGTCGCATTTGTTGTGGTGGCATGGTTTCAAAAGCGGTCAGAATCACCGTGGCGAACGGCTTTTCGTTTATCATGGACAGCATGGTGTCGCCAATGGCCGTATCACCGTCGAAGATACGCCGCTGTTCCATCCCCATACCCATTTGACCGGGCAACGGATTTCCTACCGGCCAAACGTCATCGAAGGGGATCACCTTGACCTGGTCTTTACGCTGCAGGACAACGATGTTTTCTTTCTCCAGCCGGCGGGCGATCTCGTCCAGTTTCAGCTCAGGCAGGTCTTCGATTTTTTTCTTCAGCTCGGTAAGCTTGTCCAAAATCGGAGAAAGAACCTGGCCATCAGTATCAGCCAGGAATTGCCGACTAGGCTGATCGATGTTTTGAACCTCTTCAAATATCGTGTTCGTTCGTTGCGTCCATATCTTTATCATTTTCAGCTGATCCGCCGCCATTTGACGCATCTGGCGGACCAGGTTTTGCAACTGGTCCAAGGCCACGTTTTCATCCGTGACGTACTTGCGTAGCGCCTGGGTACTGTTGTCCAAGTCGGAAGCGGACTGGGATAAAACAGTGGGCAGCTTCAGAACGAAAATCTGCTGTCGAATTTCCCATTTGGGGTGATATTCGATAGCGGGGTATTTCTGCACGAATTTTTCCACCCGATCGGCTTCGGACATCAACAAGGTGGCCAATTTTTCGGCTTCAGAAGCAAATTTTCTAATGACCGGTCGCGGATCGTCGGGAACGGTTTGCTCATCCGGTTTGCCCGCGATTTGCTGGACCTCCAAGGCTTTCTGAATTAAACCAGCCGCCTTTTCCCGGGTGGCCTGGACAAACGAGGATTCCGAGTTGGAAAGTTCCCCAACCAGTTTGTCGAGTCCCGAGATCCAATCCCCGGCAGACTCTAAATGGTTGTGGATAGACTTATTGGCCTGCTTGATTTTGTTGTTGGCTTCCTCGTATCGGGGCATGCTCTGCGCGTGGATCAGTTCGTCCACTTCATTGCGGGTGTTCTCAACCTTTTTGAGGTCATTGCGCAGGTTGGCGTTCAAATTGGCCAGCATGGGAAAGTTGGCCAGCCAGGATTCGGTTTGCAACAGTGACTGGACAATATTTTGCAGGTCCTGAAGTTTTTTGGACAGCGATTCCCAAGTAGCTTCCGCCTGGTTGATGGTTTCCTGGTAATCCCCGGTGGCACCGGCAAAAGTTTTCAAAATGCTGTCCCGCAGTTTGGCGACCTCGTTGCCGCTGTGCAAGTGACGAACTTTGATCTTTTCGTTGTGCTCCTCGGTTTCCTTGAGATAATCGCGAAGCTTGGGAAGGTATTTTTCGCGATCGGTATCAGGCTTGTCCGAGGTATAAACGGTAGTGATTTCAAAATCGCCACCCGCCTTGTCCAGCAGTTTCTTGGTACGCTCAGACAGAGCATTGCTGGAAAGTCCGCCGGCCAAATTGGTACGGTAATTGTGCCGATGGCCAAGCCAGTTGACCCCTAACACAACGGCGGCGAAAAGCAAAATCGCGATTGTGATATTGGTTCCGAAAAACCAACGTCGAGCCCTTGAACCGCCAATTTGTTTATTATCCTTTATCGCCATCGTCGAGACTCCAGAACTTTAACGGCCAGGAACAGGAAAAAGCAGATCCCGGAGACAAAGAAGATCAAACTTGCAGTATCGATAATGCCTTTACTGAAATCTGAAAAATGACCCATGATGTTGAGATAGGCGAAGGCGTCTCGTTGCCAAACCTGGTCGGCGAACTCCGCCCCGTAATCCGTGACGAAAGTGAGAAGCGCCAAAATGCCGATGGCAATGACGGCCGCCAAAAGCTGGTGCCGAGTACAGGTACTGGCAAAAACCCCGATGGCAATAAACATCCCGCCTAACAGAATCATGCCCAAGTAGCCCACCAGGACACTTGTCCATATCGGCTCGGTATAACGGGCCATCAGGCCCACGTGTAAAAGCGTGGTGGCCAACAAAATGCCATAAAACAGTAAAGAACCCAAAAACTTGCCCACGATAACCGCGGAATCGGAAACCGGGGCGGTCATGAGGGTTTCAATAGCCCCCGTGGAAAGTTCCTCCGCCACCGAGCGCATGGTCAATAGAGGCAGGGCGAAAACCAGTACCGCGGCCATCCGTTCAAAGAGGATACGCATTGTGGCTTCATGACCCGCCAGCATGGTTTCGGTGACGAAGTAATAGCCTGTTAACAACAGAAAGATGAATCCAACCACGTACGCGATAGGAGAGAAAAACAGCGACGCCAATTCGCGTTGAGTGACAGCCATCGTACTGGCCCATACATTTGTGGATGGAGGACTGACGGTAGCCGCCGCGACGTTGGCGGAAGGATTGCTTGCCCCAGCCAACTGTGACCGCTCGCTGGTGGTCACTCCTTCATGGGCCGAATCTTTGTTCATATTCCCCGACATGGTTCATCCCTCGATCATTAAGCTGGTTCCAAGGAATTTGTTGTCAGATTAAACAAACGCAATAATCTCAAGTCTTGGCGTCGGCGGCTTCGGCGGTAATCTGGGTGAAAAATTCCTCCAGGCTACCCACTTCCAAGCGAAGCTCGCGCAGTCCCCAGTTTTGCGTGGCCGCCAAAGATGCGATGTTCTCGCGGATATCCTTGCGATCGGCGCTTTCGATGCGCAAACGATTCCAACCCTCCATGGTGTGCGCATTTACGGACTTGACGCCCTGAATTTGCCCTACGGCCTTTTCCACTTCGTGCTTCGGACCTTTGATTTCGGCAATCAGCCGGGAAGCGCCCTTGATTCGCTCACGAATTTCGTTAATCGTTCCGCTGGCTTGGATTTTTCCACCGGAAATTATTACCGCCCGCTGGCAAACTGCTTCAACCTCGGGAAGAATGTGCGAGCTGAGGATAATTGTGTGTTGCTTGCCCAGTTCGGTAATCAGCTTCCGCGTTTCCCGAATCTGGTTAGGATCCAAGCCGACGGTCGGCTCATCCAGAACCAGAACCTTGGGATTGTGCAGCAACGCGTCAGCCAGACCAACCCGCTGTTTCATCCCCTTGGAGAGTTGGCCGATCGGCCGATTGATAAATTCGCCCAGCCAGCACTGATCAGTGACCCGCTTGATGGCGGTATTTCGCATCCCGCGGCCCATTCCCCGGAGCTTTCCCCGAAAATTGAGATACTCACGAACCCGCATTTC
>CAZMVS010000069.1:0-2827 GCA_964569525.1 uncultured Planctomycetales bacterium | reverse complement strand
GGCCACCGGATTCACATTCGCATTCGGGTGGTTTCGGGTCGGACATGATCGCAGCTCTCCATTCAGTTCGGGACATTCGCCAAGGGATTATAGCACCGAAGCGGTTCCGCCGCAAAGGTCAAGCCCGGCCGGCTATTGAGGCATCACCGGAATGATCATGATGTACTCCTCTTCGGGCAGGCCCGTTCCGGCGACAGCATTAGGATCGGCGATGGGGTTCAGGAAGTTGATCACAAACTTGACCGCCTTGGGGGCGGTTTTCGTCTCGTCGTTCGGGTCCCAAATCTCGCCCGAACCCCAAGTCCCGCCGATCTCCCCCGCCCCATCGTTAATGGCACCACCCGCGTGGCATTTAACATCGAATCCCTTCTCAGCGACGGACCCATCATCTTTAAGGATGTTAACGATGTTCATCCCGACGACCATCTCCTCATCGTCGTGCGTTTCGCCATCGCCATCGTCATCCACCGCCGTTTCATCATCCGGGGCGTTGCCGGTGCCGTCGGGGGCAAATACGGACCGTTGCAGCTTGTTGCCCACCTTCTGGTATTTAATGAACACATCATGCGCCGTCGCCAGCGGCATGGCCCGAAAGATGATCGAGCTGCCATCCGCCGCCGCCTGGAAGTAGAACCCCTCCCCGGTTACCGCCCGCGTCAAGTCGGTGGCCAGATACTCATAGACCGCCGAGGATTCGAGCAATACCTGCATCCGTTCATCGGACAGCGCGGTCAGACGGGTCGCCGAGTGGAACATGGTGAACATCCCCCGGATGAGGATGATGCTGAGCGCCACGGCGACGATCAGTTCGATAAAGGTGAAGCCTCGGCGGCGGTGCGTAAAAAAGTTCATAACGGCCTTCCTCTAATTCAGCATATCGCCCGAAACAATCGTGGAGAACACCGCGACCGCCGGCAGGTTGGCCTCTGGGGGCAGGTCCTTATTGTAGCCCTTATACACCAGAATATCGACGCGGAAAAGGTCCTCTTCGCCAAATTCACGGGTGATAATGGCAAGATAGCCATATCCAGGGATGGCCCCCCTGCCAAGGTGGAACTGCGAATCCTCGTAGAAATCTCTCGGCACGGTAACCCACTCCTTATCCTCGGACCGTGCTCCGATCAGGCGAAAACTATCACCCACTTCGATTAAATCAGATTGAAAATTCGTGCGGAGGCCATCCAGATAACCAGCGTCAGCGGAGGTTAAACCTTTGACCACCGTCAGGACGTCAGACCCCGTGCCAAGACGGTACAGCTTGCCGTCAGCCCTGCCGCTGGTCATCAACAGCAATGCACAGTTGTTTGTACTGCCATCCTTATCATTCAGAGTGCGGGATAAATCGGTCAGGTTCCTACGCGAATGAAACGTCAGAAAGGGGCCGTAGGCACCGTTTGCGTACTGCCTGGAGCGGAAAAAGTTATTCACAAAGGATTGGATTGATCCAGCCCCCGCATCCAAAACCATCATGCCTAGATTTGAGTTGGGGTTATCAACCCAAACCTGTAATATGTTTTTGGGGATGGTCCATTGTATGTAAGAGTTCGTACCAGAGGAAAACGTTTTATTTGTAATAGTCTCCCGATTGTCAATATAATGCGGAATCCCCTTTCCGTTGGCATCAACTGCCCAACTCACCGAAGATTCAGTCCATCCCGGACTCGTGAGATCCTTGAGGCGGTCTAGACGTAGAGTTCTTGAACTTTCTGTGCCTCTCGATTTATAGAGCATCAGTCTGGCATCTGAATGGATTGTGCGACCTGCTTCGCCGGTCAGGTCAAACTTGATTAGTGCACAAGAACGATAATTCACATCTGATTCCGGATTATAGTCTTTCCCACATATCAGAACCTCATTCTCATAGCAACCACTCCCATGTTTATGGTATTCCTTTGCTTCATCCAGGGCTGGCCTATAGACCGCCACTCGCAACTCCGAATCATTCCAATCACCGGCAAGCGGGTTGGCTATGTCCCAGCCGCTATAGTTGGGAACAACCAGATTGTTGGTACTGGCGTTCATCGCCGCTAAAAGCTTGACTTGCGTCTGAGAATGTGTATCGGAAATAGTATCATGGAAGCTGGCTTCCATCTCGGACGCGTCGACCACATTCCAAACAAGTCCCTCAATCCCATCGATACCCCGATTGGCGGGCTCTGTGGCCCATCCCAGCACATCGCCATCCGTGTTGGTGTCGAGGTCATAGGCTTTGACGCGGTTTCGGAGGCCGGGTTCGGCGAGCACGGCGGCCAGGGCGTTCTGGGCGGTCATCGCACTGAGCACGTCATCCGCCGCCTGCTGGCTGAGCCGCACGCCCACCGGGAACAGGGCGATCACACCGGTGACCCCGATGAGCAAAACAAAGATGGAGATCAACACCTCCAGAATGGTCACGCCGCGTTGTCGGATTGATTGCTGATGGCCCATCATCTTAAACCTCACGTTTCTGGAACTTCGAGACAACAGGGGGCCAGGCTCGCCCTCTGATTGTCCCAGGCATTCCGTCGCCGATGCCTTCTTCTACATCGCAGCCTGTCCTCATCAGTTCAACATATCGCCCGACACAATGGTCGTGTAACAGGCCACCGCGGGCAGGTTGCCTTCCGGCGGCAAGCCGCTGTCGTAGCCCTTATACACCAGAATATCAACGCGGAAAGTATCGTCCTGCCCCTCCAGCCGCGTAACGACGGCCAGGTAGCCGTAGCCCTCGACCGCGCCGCGACCCAGGTGGAACGGCGGGATGCTTCCGTTCGCGTGGTTATAGAAGTCCGCCGGAACAGTGGCGAACTGTCCGGCCCGGTCGCGCGCTCCAATAATCCGAAAGGCG
>CAZMVS010000068.1:0-4878 GCA_964569525.1 uncultured Planctomycetales bacterium | reverse complement strand
TATCGAGTCAGACGGCAGGGAGCGGACTGGGTGATTCTGGATATCGATCTGGAAAGTGCGGAAGGACTAAAGAAAGAAGTGCGGCGGTTTGATGAGCGGCACAAGGGGGAAGGGAAGGGGTGAGCAGGGAAATCCCGAGTCCCGGCGTGCCGGGAGGACGGCTGCGCCGGGCAGGGTCCCGAGCAGGTCGGGACAGGCGAGGTGGGAGGGATGACACGACTCGTGAGGATTAAGATTTCTCCCTGCAGGAATAATGTTTTGAAAACATTGTTCCTTCGCTCGAAATGACACGCGGTGTGTGTTTTCAGAGTTATAAGGAGTTAAAAACCACTCAGTGCAATGGGTGGGCTTGTGCGTTTGGTGGGGGAGAATCCAAAGCGGTGTCGCGGCAAAGAAGCGAAAGCACGCTAAGCACTGCTCAAGAGCAGTGGCACAGGTGTCGTAGTCCATGTCATCCAAAGCGGTGTCAAAGCCACCGCACTCCATAGTATCTAAAGCGGTGTTGCGGAGGATTAAGATTTCTCCCTGCAGGAATAATGTTTTGAAAACATTGTTCCTTCGCTCGAAATGACAGACGTGCGGGCTCGAAATGACAGACGTTGTGAATTTTGGATGTTATCGAAATGTTATAGGATTTCTCTCCCGATAAATCGGGATCGAAATGACAGACGTGCGGGGTCGAGATGATAGACGGTGTGCAGTGGAGATGGGCTGGCGCGCGATAGGAATGGCAGGGGAGTAGGAAGAGACGGGGGGGCTTTGAAGCCGGGAGTTCGGGGGCAGGGCGGATAATGCCCGTGGGCTCGTCCACCGATTGATCTTTGAAGCCGGGGGTTCGGGGGCAGGGCCCCTGAAAAACCGTCACTATAACCGCTCAGGCAAATGTCTCATTTGATGTGAAACAATACAGGGACAAGTCAGAACATTCCGGGTTACAAGTCAAAAGGTTAAGGAGAGGAGGGCTTATTATTTTCCGGCGGCGATGGTCTGGTTTTTGGAGGTGGATTTGTCCGGTTCGGGGATTTTGATTTTTGGGGGGGTGATTGCAGGGGGTTCGGTTTTTTTGGTTATGAGTATAGAGGCGGCGATGCCGGTGGTGAGTATGGCGATGATGAGGAAGAGGGAGGTAAGGATGGGGACTTGGTAGTGGTGGGTGAGGAGGAGTTTGACGCCGATGAAACCGAGGAGGACGACGAGGGAGTATTTGAGGTAGCGGAACCTGGCGATCATGCCGGCCAGGGCGAAGTACATGGAGCGGAGGCAGAGGATGGCGAAGATATTGGAGGTAAAGACGAGGAAGGCTTCGTCGGTGATGGCGAGGACGGCGGGGATGGAATCGACGGCGAAGAGTACATCGGTGGTTTCGATAACCAGGAGGGCGAGCATAAGAGGGGTGACGGCTTGTTTTCCGTTGAGACGGGTGAAGAATTTTTCGTTGTCGAAGTGGCCGGTAACGGGGTAAATTTTACGGAAGAGTCGGACCATGAGGTTGCGGTCGGGGCGAACTTTTTCTTCGCCGGCGAAGAGGATTTTCAGGGCGGTGAAGATGAGCAGAGCCCCGAAGACGTAAACGATCCATTCGAATTTTCGAATAAGGGTAACACCGGCGGCGATCATAAGGCCGCGCATGATCAGCGCGCCCATGATGCCCCAGAAGAGGGTGCGGTGCTGATAGAGTCGGGGGACGGAGAAGAAGCTGAAGACCAGGGCGATGACGAAGATATTATCGAGGCTGAGGGACATTTCGATGAGGTAGCCGGTGATGAACTTAATGGCGGCATCGGTTCCGGATTTGATGGAGGAGCCGTTGAGTCCCATGTTGAACCAGTGGTATTTATAGACAAAAAAGGTCAGCCCGCTGAAGGCGAAGGCGAGGGCGGCACAGAGGATGGTCCAGCGGAGGCCTTCGCGGATGGAGACGACGTGGGTTTTGCGGTTGAATACGCCGAGGTCGATAGCGAGCATGACGAGGACGAAAGCAATAAAAGCGATCCAGAGGATGAGTTGCATAGCTTGGGTTCTAATCAGGTGTTTTGTTTTCGAGGCATAAAAACGGTATTGCCGGGATTCTTTTTATCCAACGGGCCGATGCATAGCGATTGGAAATAACAGGGTCACTTTGTACCGGGGTTCGTTGGGTTGTTTATGATAGCGAAATGGCGGTTGGCGTCGAGGTATGTGGTGTATTTTGGGGTATGTTGTTGATTGAGGTGATCCGGGGAATGGTTGGGCATGAGTTTGGGGTGGGCAGGCGGTGATCTTTGCTGAGGGTTGGGTTGGGGATACAATGGGTGGTTTTCCCGCCGTGAGCGGTATTAGAGCAACAGGATTGGAGCTGACTATGACTTCGCAGGAGATATTCCAGTTATTTGAGCAGAACGTGATTGGGAATTATGCCCGTGTGCCGGTGGCGATTGCCCGGGCGGAGGGGTCGCAGATGTGGGACGCGGACGGCAAGCGGTACCTGGATTTCTTTCCGGGGTGGGGGTGCAGTTTATTGGGGCATTGTCCGCCGCGGGTAGTGGAGGCGATTCGGGAGCAGGCAGGTCGTTTGATCCACGTGGACAATACGTTTTATACGGCGGAGCAGGGGAAATTGGCGGAGATGCTGAATCGGTTGGGGTTCGGCGGCCAGAGTTTTTTCTGTAATAGCGGCGCGGAGGCCAACGAGGGGGCGATCAAGCTGGCCCGGCGGCATACGGCGGAGGGCAAGTATAAGATCATCACCATGGAGCGGAGTTTTCACGGGCGGACGTACGGGGCGATGTCGGCGACGGCGCAGTCGAAGACGCATGCGGGTCATGATCCGCTGGTGCCGGGGTTCGTCTATGTGCCGTATAACGATCTCGATGCGGCGGCGGCTGCGATCGATGGGGAGACGGCGGCGGTCATGGTGGAGCCGGTGCAGGGTGAAGGCGGGGTGAATATTCCGGATGCGAATTACCTGTCGGGTTTGCGCGAGTTGTGTGATGAGAACGGGATGTTGTTGATTGTGGACGAGGTGCAAACCGGATGCGGGCGGACCGGGGAGTGGTTCGGTTACCAGCACAGTGGGATCATGCCGGATATTATGACGTTGGCCAAGGCGTTGGGCAGCGGGGCTCCGATCGGGGCGTTTGTGGCCCGGCCGGAAGTGGCGGCATCGTTGAAGCCGGGTTCGCACGCGACGACGTACGGGGGGAACTCGCTGGTGTGTGCGGCGGCGATTGCCACGTTGCAGACGATTGAGGAAGAGAATCTGCTGGAGGCGACGCGGAACAAGTCGGCGTATTTTGTGGAGAAGGCGGAGCAGCTTAAGGAGCGGTTCGGTTTTATCGAGAACGTGCGAGCCAAGGGGTTGATGATAGCGATCGAGTTGTCGTTGCCCGGTGGACCGATTATGAACACGGCGTTGGAGAAGGGATTGCGGATCAATTGTACGCAGCAGACGGTGATCCGGTTGTTGCCGGCGATGACGATCAGTACGGAAGAGATTGATGAAGGGTTCGAGATTTTAACGGCGGCCATTGAAGAAGCGGAAGATCAACTGGTGTCCTCATGAGTAAGACTTTGACAAAAGATATTCCCGAATCGTTACGAGGGATTAGTCATTTTCTGAGCCTTCGGGATTTTGAGCCGATGGTGTTGGAGAATTTGATTGATTTTGCGATCAGTCGGAAGGAGGCTTTTCGCAAGGGCCAGCTGAAGCCGGTGTTGGCGGGCAAGGTATTGGCGATGATATTTCAGAAGTCGTCGTTGCGGACGCGGTTGGGGTTTGAGGCGGCGATGGCCCAGCTTGGGGGGCATGCGGTGAACCTGGAGGATCACCAGGTGGGTATGGCCAAGCGGGAGGACGTGGGGGATATCGCCCGGGTGATTTCGTCGATGAGTGACGGGATCATGGCGCGGGTTTATGCGCACCAGTTTTTAATTGAGCTGGCGGCGGGGAGCAGGGTGCCGGTGATCAACGGGTTGAGTGACTGGTCGCATCCGTGCCAGGCGTTTTCGGACATGATGACCTTGAAGGAGCATTTTGGGGAGCTGAAGGGATTGAAGTTGGCGTACGTGGGTGACGGGAATAATGTGGCCCGTTCGTTGTGTAATATTTGTGCCAAGTTGGGGGTCTCTTTTGCGATTGCGTCGCCGGAGGGGTACGGATTGGATGCGGCGGTTTTGGAGAATGCGCACGCGGCGGCGGAGGTTTCGAAGACGACGATTACGGTGACGGTGGATCCGGTGGAAGCGGTGCGTGAGGCGGATGCGATTTATGCGGATGTGTGGACGAGTATGGGGCAGGAGGCGGAGCGTGAGGAGCGGCAGAGGGCATTTGCCGGGTACCAGGTGAATACGGAACTAGTGGGCAAGGCGAAGAAGACGGCGGTGGCGATGCATTGTCTGCCGGCGCAGCGGAACGTGGAGATTGCGGCGGAGGTAGTGGACGGGGAGCAGTCGATTATTTTCCCGCAGGCGGAGAATCGGTTGCATTCGCAACGGGCGTTGTTGGAGATATTGTTGGGTAGGTAGTGTGTTTGTTTGACGGGTGGGACTGCTGCACTGCTTAGGAGCAGTGGCACAAGGCGAATGATAATTACCGCGAGCTTCTAAGATTTCGATCCCGATAAATCGGGATCGAAATGAGATGATGCGGGGAAGTGAATGGTGGATATGGCGGTGAGGAAGAATGCAAAGCGAAGTGGTGGGCGGAAGGTGAGCGAGTTGCGGCCTGTGGAGATTGTGCGTGGGTACACGAAGTATGCGCCGGGATCGGTGTTGATCAGTATGGGGGATACGAAGGTGTTGTGTACGGCCTGTGTGGAGGAGGGCGTGCCGGAGTGGATGGAAGGTCGGGGACGCGGCTGGGTGACGGCGGAGTATGAGATGTTACCTTCGTCAACGTCG
>CAZMVS010000067.1:0-2975 GCA_964569525.1 uncultured Planctomycetales bacterium | reverse complement strand
TGGGTTAAGAGGCACAGTCTGGATCGGCTGGATTTCCATCGCCGCTGTAACAACGTTGGAAGACGGCAAAGTCGGCCTGATCGACGTCAGCATCCCGGTCGAAATCTGCGGGAATAATGTCTTGTGTGTCGGGGATTAAGTTACAGCCGACAGGTAAAGCGGAGGGATCGTAATGTATTCCCGGTGCCGTTGCACATGCTTCGAAGGTGGCGAAGTCATTTGCATCGACATCCTTGTCGTTGTCAAAATCGCCGGGAACGGGCTCCGGCATGTACAAAGTATTGCACCAGATTTCCGTTGGTGGTTGATTCCATTGTCGAATGGTTACGATGTCCAGGTCAAAATCGTTTTGGAGATCTCCGAATACAGCACTGTAACTGCCTTCTTGCTGGATGATATGTTCGGTCCAGGTGTTTCCGCCGTCACCAAGGTAAAGGAACAGGCCGCGTTGAGCGGATTGTGGCATCCCCCCGGCGAGGACATCGATAAAATCATCGTCATTGAAATCCGCGGCTTGAAGATTGTGGCAGTCGTCACATTGTGAAATGATGATATGTTCGGACCACGGCCCATTGATTGGGTCATCGGCTGAATACCACGAGACGGGGAAGCCGACATATTCGGACTGGGAAAAGACCACATCCATGGTGTCATTGTTATCGATGTCAGCCACCGCAACTTTGCAGCTATTGCCTTCCCAGCCGACGTTCTGGGTAAACCATTTCGCGTCGATAGTGTGTTGCAGATAGGAATCGATACGCGGATTCGCCGGTGTTTCAAACCAGAAACCATTAAGGACAATATCCATATCTCCGTCGCTGTCGAGGTCGCCGAGGTCCATGCCTTCGCGCTCGCCATGACTTATATTTCTCATGCTCCACGTATTCGGATTATCTTGAAACCATATCTGTGTGGCAGCTTGTTCGCGGGTGATGATATCGATTTTATTATCTCGATCAACGTCAGCCACCACGATGTCCTTAGTGTAATAGTTTGCGCCTACATGGTGCACGTTCCAGGTATTATTGATATTTCCGGAGGGGATGGTGGGGTTTTCGATCCAAACCACTTTACCGTTGATATCACCACTGTCGCCAATCCGGGAGACAACATCGAGGTCGCCATCTTGATCTATGTCCGCCAGTCTCAAGTCATCCGCTCGGAAGTAAGGATAGCCGTGAACGCCAGCATCAAGGGTCAACAAGGATCGCGGTATGTAATCAGGATAGCGAAACCAATACATGTCCTGTGAATTTGTGTGCGGGACGGCAAGAATGTCATTATAGCCGTCGTTATCGAGGTCGCCGACGGCGCGTTCATAGGCTACGTTATTGGCGTCAATCACAATTTGTTCGAAGCCGATACTGTTTTTCTGCGCAGCGGTTCGATCCTGGTAGAGTAACGCAGGAATTGCGCTAAATAACGTCAGCATGCCGAATCGATTAATATAAGAACAGCACATATAAATTTAATCCATCTATTTATAAAGATAGTTAAGGTGAAACGGTTGGTTATTACTCCTCTGCGCCGGTTAGCCGCATATCAAATTTACATGGGAATTAAAAAGCAATAAGAAATAGTACGATGTACCACTTACCCCGTGCAGCATGTGTATGTAGGTTGAAAACATCGCATCAAGATATTTATAAGCGATGATTCCGCCTAACCTATATTTATTATAGTCCCGTCAGGAAATTATAATAACACAAGACAAGAATATATAGATTAAGCAGCACATAAGAATAGGTGTCGGTATTGAAGTGGGGCGCTCATGAATCTCGAGGTATCCGCTTGTTAAAGCGGGATACGAGGATCAAAATAAGTTAGTAAGCAGAAGGAAAGGTTATTGCGTTACGGGCGCCTTTTTCTTGAGGAGTTCGGCGAGGGATTGGATCAAGTAGAAGAGCATTGGGGCGACGAGGACGCCGATCAGGGTTGCTACAAGCATGCCGGCAAAAACAATGGTGCCGAGGACCTGGCGACTGGCGGCGCCGGCACCGGTGGCGATTACCAAAGGGATTACCCCAAGAATGAACGAAAAAGCGGTCATAAGCACCGCCCGGAAGCGCAGGCGCGAAGCCTCCATGGCGGCTTCAAAAATAGGGCGTCCTTGTTGACGTTGTTCTTTGGCGAACTCGACGATAAGGATGGCGGTTTTGGCGGAAAGGCCGATTAACAAGATGATACCGATTTGGGTATAGACGTTGTTGTCATAACCGCGAATGAGAATCCCGAAAACGGCACCAAGCAGGGCGGTGGGCACACCCAGTACGACCGCAAAGGGGATTGACCAGCTTTCATATTGTGCGGCCAGGACAAGGTAAACCATCAAGATGGAGAATAGAAAAATCGCGCTGGTTTTACCGGTGGCGGCCTGTTCCTGGTAGGACACATCGGTCCAGGCAATTCCCAAGGCGGGAGGAAGTGTCTGACGGGCCATTTGTTCAACCAGGTTCATGGCTTGGCCGGAGCTGTAGCCGGCAGCCGCCT
The DNA here is from genome assembly GCA_964569525.1 of uncultured Planctomycetales bacterium. Taxonomy (GTDB): domain Bacteria; phylum Planctomycetota; class Phycisphaerae; order UBA1845; family PWPN01; genus JAAYCU01. Next base: position 485 of record CAZMVS010000067.1, on the reverse strand, counting down.
GGCCGTTAATTCGTGCGGAGGGGTAGATGTTGAAATGAGTGACTGTTGGCGGCCCGAAGGTCTCGTCAATTTTCATGACACTGCCGAGGGGTATCATTTCATCGGAAGGTCCACGGACCTGGAGTTGACGGATATCTTCGGGCGTGGCCCGGTAGCCAGCGGCGGCTTGGACGCGTACCTGGTAGATGCGCCCGAAGAAGGTGAAGTCGTTGACGTAAACGGAGCCGAGGTAGGCAGCCAGGGTATCGAAAACACTCTGCAACGATAGACCGAGGGATTTGACCTGCTCGCGGTCAATATCGAGAAACAACTGGGGGACGTTGGCCCGGAAAGTGGTGAATAGGGCTTGTAGTTTGGATTGTCCGTTGCCGGCGGCCACCATTTCATTGGCTACGTTTTCGAGCGTTTGCAGGCCGGCACCGCCACGGTCCTGCAACTGCAAGGTGAAGCCGCTGGCATAGCCGATGCCCGGCAGGGAAGGCGGG
>CAZMVS010000066.1:0-4626 GCA_964569525.1 uncultured Planctomycetales bacterium | reverse complement strand
GGGGTCTGCTTCCAGGAATAGTCAGCAACCACTGAGGGATTCCACATATAGCCCAAGGCATTATTGATCGTGGCTTCCGGCCGATTAACCGGGTCCGGCGGAGCCAGGGTTAATACACGCACCAGGATGACCAGGGCAATGATGATCAAAAGAGGCATGGCGAATTTGCAGAACATTTCGATGCCCTTGGTCAGCCCGCGGAAGATCAGAAAGAAGTTCAGTACAAAAACACTACCCAGGATGACCAAGGCCCGTCCGGAAGGAATACCGTTGGCTTTGGCACCTACGAAACTTTCCCAGTGCTCGCCGTATTTTTGCATCTCCATGTCCGGGGAGACGCCTTCAGTCAACCGACTCATGGCTCCGGTAAGATAGTCGAGTGCGTAGGACAGACACCAAGCCTCGATGTAAACGTAGTACATATAAATGACCACCGGTACGATCAGGGCTAGTACTCCGAAATATCGAGCTCGCATGTCCCGCCAGAGGATGGTAAAGATCCCGGGGGCGCTGTTATGCCCGTGGGCACCACCGTAGCGGCCCATGGTCCATTCGACCCAGCAGATAGGGATCCCGATCAGGATCATGGAAAAAAAATACGGGATCATGAAGATGCCGCCGCCGTTGAGTGCGGCATTGCCGGGAAAGCGCAAAAAATTCCCCAGTCCGACAGCGGAGCCGGCCACCGCCAGGATGACGCCGAGCTTTGAGCCCCAGTTTTCCGATCGTTGTGCCAGGGATGGTTCCTCAGGCGTTTGAGCCACTTGGTTCTTCCTCATCATAAAGCTGGATTTCGATCATTCATCCGATGCCCGGATGAGTACTTGGACTTCGGCTTTGTACCGGTCGATCGACGGGTTTTTCCCGCTGGGCGAAAAGCTAGTAGTGCCGGTTGTGCTACTTCGTGCCCACAAGAAGTCCGTATTTCTTCACGGGCAGACACGATTGGCACAGTCGCCGGAGATTAAACCAGCATCATAGAGGCGAAAAGCGTGGGTATCAACATTTGACCACCGATGCAATGGGGATTACACATGTCAAGGAGTTGTTTTGGGTCTTGATGGGTGATCTTCCGGACAACAGGAACAAAGGGGTCTGTTTTGAGAAATTGGCGAATCGGATTATTGGTGCCGCTTGTTGTGGCGGTGATTGTCGGCTGTAGCGAAAGCAAGCCCTTGTTCAACGGCAGAAATCTCGACGGATGGGTGGAAGTCGGCAGTGAAGGGTCATGGTCCGTGGACAAGGAAATCCTGGGTTGTAATGGGCAGGCCTCCGGTTACGCCTGGTTGAGTACGGCCCGAAAATTTGGTGATTTCGAGCTGACCCTGGATTGGCGGATACCTGCCAGTGGCAACTCGGGATTGTTTTTGCGGGCGCCTGATCGACAAGGCCGTACTTCCATGAAAGGTTTCGAGGTGCAGATTAAGGATGATCGCCAGTTGGAAGACCTCGTCGACGCCAGTGGGGCGGTTTTCATGCGCATTGCAGCGCGCGGGAAGTTCAGCAAACCGCCGGGGCAGTGGAATCATTTTCGCATCATCTGTAAGGGGCGTCATATCCGGGTGGAACTGAATGGGCATGTAACGGTCAATGCGAACATGGACGCGGTGAATCCCGCAGGTGAGGCTCCGCCGATGAGCCAGGTTCCCGACGTCGGTTATATTGGCCTGCAGAACCACCATTGTTCCGTGGAATTCCGCAATATACGTATTCGTGAGTTTGATTCCGCGACCGACTGATACCAAACCTTTATAAAAAACACCGGCGCTTGTGATGGCACCGGTGTGTGCGATTTTCATTTTGTATCGGGATCTTACTTGTTTTCTTCAAGTTGACTGTATGTTCCCAGCCGCCGCTCGAGGGCGTTGGCTTCGTCCTTGATAGCATGCGGCAAACGATCGCCGAAGCGTTCAAAGAAGGTGCGGCAATCGTTGAGTTCCTGTTTCCATGCTTCCGGATCGACATCCAAGAGTTCTTCCATCACCGCCTTGGAAATATCCAAGCCGTTGAGGTCCAGACTCTCCGGCGTGGGGACGTAACCTATGGGTGTAGGTTTGGCGTCGGCTTCATCCCTGCAGCGATTTAAAATCCACTCCAGTGCCCGCAAGTTCTCGCCAAAGCCAGGCCACAGGATTTCGCCATCTTCATCGGTCCGGAACCAGTTGACGTGGAAGATCTTGGGCGGCCTGCTCATTCGAGTACCCATTTGCAGCCAGTGGCGGAAATAATCGCCCATGTTGTAGCCACAGAACGGCCACATGGCCATCGGGTCCCGTCGGGTTTCACCCTGCTTGCCGTACTGGGCGGCGGTTCGCTCAGAAGCCATGGTGGCCCCGACGTACACTCCGTGTTGCCAGCTGTAGGACTGGTACACCAGCGGGGCCAAATGTGCCCGTCGGCCGCCGAAAATGATGGCCGAGATGGGCACGCCATGGTGATGTTCCGTTCGGAACGAATGGGACGGGCAATTCTCAATAGGAGCGGTGAACCGGGCGTTGGGATTCGCACCGGGGATCGGTTTCCCGTTTTCATCGACCATGCCCGGTTTCCAGGGATCACCTTTCCAGTCGGTTCCGCTCTCCGGTGGATCACCATCGCCACCTTCCCACCAGACGGACTTTCCGTGTAGTAGAACGTTAGTGAAAATGGTGTTGCGGCGGATGCTCTCAACGGCATTAGGATTGGTCTTCTTGTTGGTTCCCGGGGCCACGCCGAAGAAACCGGTTTCCGGATTGACCGCCCAGAGTTGCCCGTCGGTATCAACGCGCATCCAAGCGATGTCGTCACCGACAGTCCAGACGCGATAGCCTTTGCGGGTCATGGCTTCCGGAGGAACGAGCATGGCCAAGTTGGTTTTGCCGCAAGCACTGGGAAATGCACCAGCCACGTATTCGATGCGTCCCGAAGGATGTTCGATTCCCAGGATGAGCATGTGTTCGGCCAGCCAGCCTTCCTGCTGGGCCATGTAGCTGCCCAATCGCAAGGCCATACACTTTTTGCTCAGCAATACGTTTCCACCGTAGCCCGAGCCGACACTCCAGACCGTGTTGTCTTCTGGGAAGTGCAGGATCAGTCGGCGGTTGATATCCCGCTCCGCCTTGCCGTGCAGGCAACGGGTGAAATCACCATCAGTTCCCAATTGGTCGAGAACCTTTTGTCCACAACGGACCATGATGAGCATGTTGAGGACCACGTAGATACTGTCGGTCAGTTCGATGCCGGTTTTGCTGAACGGCGAGCCGATCGGTCCCAGTGAGAAGGGGATAACGTACATTTTGCGCCCCTTCATAGATCCTTTGAAGATTTCCGCCGCTTTTTTGTAGCCTTCGGCCGGCGGCATCCAGTTATTCGTAGGGCCGGCGTCTTCTTTTTCCGAGGTGCAGATGTACGTCAGGCCTTCCGTTCGGGCTACGTCGTTCTTGGCCGTCCGATGATAGTAGCAGCCGGGCCACTTCTTTTGATTCAGTTCGATCATTTCTCCCGTGGAGGCGGCCTCAGCCCGGAGTTGGTCTCGCTGTTCGTCGCTCCCATCGATCCAGATAATTTCGTCCGGCTGGCACATGTCAGCCATTTCCTTGATCCAGGCCAGCAGCTCTTTGTGTTGGGTCATTTCGCTCATATTCATCCCTCGCATTAGTACATCATTTTCTAGCTTCGATTCCTGACGTTTGCGCGCAGCTCTTCACCGCCTCGATGCCGTCAAGCCGCAAACTTTGCGGTCGGCGGTCCGACGGGGAATTACCAAACTTGTTTACATAGGCTTAATGCACACATATTGGATATGATAGACTTCCGATTCCCATCGGCTAATGCTCGCCAGACCGGAACGATCATACACATTTTATAGGGCAGTGGCAAACGATTTTGGGATAGAATTGGATTTTCGTAAGGTCTGAATTGTCGCTGAAATGGGCGAATATTTAATTAAATGCTTTAATATTGTTATCCTGGGAGTAAAAATTAAGTTCACAGATAAAATATTCTACACAAAGCACAATTAAATATTTATTATGTATCGCATAAGTTTCTTTTGTATTGCTTATGCTATTCAGGAAGAAACCTATGGCAGCGGCGGGAGAACGGTAGAGCACGGCTATTTTTATCCAGTCAATGAGGCACCTTTATTTTCCACTTCCAATCGGGTAGCGGTTCGGATGGACCTAAAGTGTTAGTTGAAGAGAAAATTATTGATCCACGCCTGTAGCCGGTGGGGAAAAATGGGAAGATGATACTGAACTACTTGCGTTTGGGTCTTTGCCATTTGGTCCTATATACATGCCGAAGATTGCCCGGTCGAGGCGGATTACGGTGGCAGCGGCTATGATCGCCAGGATCAGTCGGGCGCTATCCAGATTTTCATGCCGAAGCAGGGCGTGAAGCGTTCCAAGCAAAATTCCGATGGTCAGGGTACCTAGAAAAACAAACCATTGGCGAGGCACCCGGCCATTTGAGCGACACCACAAGACCAACAAGCTTGTCACCAGCGAATATTGGAGAAAAGCGGTCACGTAGTCTCCCAGTACCCCGTCCCAGCAGCGATAAAAGTCTTGGGTCATGGGCAGGTCGAAAATCAAGCCGACGGAAGTTCCCGTTTTTTGGAGGCTAACCGAGGCGACCGCCCAAGCA
>CAZMVS010000065.1:0-8022 GCA_964569525.1 uncultured Planctomycetales bacterium | reverse complement strand
TCCTTCTCAAAACGCACGTCCACCGCGTCCCGCGTCGTGCCCGCCCGTTCCGAAACGATGACCCGCTCCTGGCCCGCCAACGCGTTGATGAGCGTGCTCTTGCCCACATTCCGCCGGCCCACCAAGGCCAGCTTCATCGCATCTTCCGCCGGCTGCTGACCCGGCTCGAGCCCCGGCAAATGCTCGGCGATCCATTCCTTGACTTTCTCATCACCCCGATGATGCAACGCGGAAATCGCCAGCGGCGAACCGTAACCCAACTGGTAGAAATCACCCAACTCGGTCAGCATATTATGCGAATCAACCTTGTTGGCCACCAGCAATACCGGCCGGTCACATTCCCGCAGCCAATCCGCCACCGCCTTGTCCAAAGGCAGCAACCCTTCCCGGGCGTCCACCACGAACACGATCAACTTTGCCTGATCCACCGCGTAACGGATCTGGGCTTCCACTTGATCGTTCAGGTAGTCGCGATCAACAATCCCGTAGCCGCCGGTATCCACCACTTCGAAGAAAATACCTTCGTGCTCGCACAACGCCTGTACCCGGTCGCGCGTTACGCCCGCCGTCGGATCGACAATACTGATCCGCCGACCCGCCAGCACGTTCAACAGCGAACTTTTCCCCACGTTGGGGCGACCGACAATAGCCACTAGGGGCAATGACATAAGTGAATCCCCGCTTATCTCCGCAAAATATTTCCTGGTAAAATCCGTTGGGGCGACCGCATTTCGATTTGCATAAACACGCGGTTTTCGCCCATGATTATAAAGGTCAAATACTCATTATGGCATATATACGAAGCGAATTATACAAAGCGTAGGTTGTCCTGCCTTTATTCTTGTTCGCTTTTGCTCCGACTGATGCCCAGTCCTTTCGGGAAATTAAACGGAGCACCGTTCAACACCCCGTCGGTGTCACTGCTCCCGATCCACTTGAGGAGTTTATCCATCATGGCCTCATAACGTGGCGCCTTTTCCATCTCCCCGCTGCGCCGCATGATATCGCGAACACTCGGAACGGAGGCCCGAGCCTTGGCGGAATACAACGATTCCAGGTCTTCTTCCACCTGGTAAATGTTCTTTTCCAACTCTTGTTCTTTACTCGTCCACAATTCTGTTTGGGTATAAGTAAAGACCGCATCAGCCAGCAGCCGCGCCGCCGCCCGGGTGATCCGGTTATAAGTTTGCGCATCGCCGATCTGCCCGGCGTTCGCGGCCAGCCAGGAGACGGCATTGCCATCCGCCACGGTGGGGATTTCACCCTGTTGTTCAAAGCGTTCGAAACGGGCATCCAGAATCTTCAACATGGTTTCCGCCGCCTGGGTTCGACGGTTTTCATTTTCCACGGACAGAGCCCGATACAACGCCCCGAGCACCAGGCCGTTGCGTTCCTTACTGCCCGCCACCTGCAACTTGCCCAAGTGCGGTTCCCATGCCGGGGCGGGAATGCGTTCGCGTATTTCCGCCAGACCTTCCGCGGCGACGGCCCGCACTGAAGCATGCGGATCAGCCAACGTTTTCTGCAAGCTGTCCAAGGCGGCAGCCGGTTCGGCGAATTCCTTGAAGGCGATTAAAATATAAGCGGTCGCCAACGGTTTGCGCTGCTTGGGATCGCTCGGCAAGTTGTCGTATTGTTCTTGAAAGACACCTGCGAGGACTTCGGCGAGATCTACTTGAAATCGCCGGGCGGCGTCCGAAGACTTGTATACAGTGACCAAGCCTTGCGGCCCGAACAACAAATCGTTGGCCTGCTGGATAGTTTGTTTCGGTTGATCCGTGGCCAGCAAAGCCTGGACTTGTGCTTGCAGCCAAGTGCGCACCGCGGTGCGATTTGCCTCGGAAAGTTCCGCGGTTCGCAGTTGGGCGAAGTTCGGCCGCTCCTGGGCCAGACCGGTGGAAGTAAAAACAAGGAGGCCGGCTAATAAAAGGTAACTTCGACGCAAGATGTGTGAGCTTCCGGACATCTTCATAATTGCTCCGATTGAATACCTTGGGAAAGTCATCGCAGTATTAACAGGTTTTTCTGGGCAGGCTTGCTGGGCTGCCAAGGCGATCTGCCTACCACAGGCGGTAGAGCGGATCGACCGGGGCCTCTCCCACGGCAAACGGTACCTGCCGACGTTAATCCTGTCAAGAAAACCCATTAAGCAAGAACTGCTGATCCAAAGGGTTACGCGAATTTGTCGGCCGGCGGACCGGCTTTTTCTCTTGCGATGGACCATTCAGTCTTGTACATTTATTTAAATGGTCAGTGACGGCTCAACACCAGTATATCACTCGAACCACAAACTGGCAGGGAAGGGAGACTCTGTTCCCATGCCTGCAGTCGGGCGGCTTAGCCTCTATTTGCGGGAGTTGGAGAGTTTTGCGCGGCATGAGCGCCAGACTATTTCCAGTAAGCAACTGGGCCAGGCCTTGGGGCTGACCGACGCCCAGGTGCGCAAGGATCTCGCTTATTTCGGGCAGTTCGGCCAGCCGGGGATCGGTTACCAGGTGAAAGAACTTATCACCCGTATTCGTGGTATCCTCGGGACTGATCGTACTTGGCGGGCTTTGCTTGTCGGGGCCGGTAACCTTGGCCGGGCATTGTTGAGCTATCGCGGTTTCGCAAAAAAGGGTTTTCACATTGTGGGGGTTTGTGATAACGATCCGGGCAAGATCGGCAAACCCGTTGAGAATCATGCTGAGTTGCAAATTGAGTCTTGCGAGCGCATTGGTAACTTGATCGCAGAACGGAATATACAGATTGGGATTTTGACGGTTCCCGCCGACGCTGCCCAGAAGGTGGCAGATCAACTGCTTCAGGCGGGCATTAAGGGGATTCTTAATTTTGCGCCGGCTTCGGTGACCGTGCCGGAAGATGTTTCGCTGACCTCCGTTGATTTGGCCTTGTGCCTGGAGCAGCTTGTTTTTCGGGTCTCTACAAGTCAGACGGTATCCAAGACGCAGGCGAAGCCATGAGATATCGAGATTTTGCCAACGATCCCGACGCCCCGCAGGATATCGACCTCGATTGGGCGGACGATGACGAGGATGATGATTTAATTGATTGTCCCGCGTGCGGGCGATCCTTTCATGCCGACGCGATTCGTTGTCCATATTGCGGATGGTTCGTGACGGAAGAATCCGCTGCGGAACAGCGGGCCCGGGGTTGGTTCTGGCCCGTTATGGTGGGTTTATTGGTGGCGTTGATCCTGGTGATGTGGCACGGGCTGCGGTTTTAAGAATCCTGCGAAGAACATTCGACCTCTGTTTATGGTTCATGGTTATATTGCCGTTTTGGTTGCGATGGAGATATAGCAGGGATGGCCTTTCCTCAACATCGATATCGGCGGCTGCGGGCGAATCCGACGTTGCGGCGGATGGTGCGGCAGACGCGTCTTTCGGTGGATCAACTGATTTATCCATTGTTCGTGCGTGGAGGCCAAAAGGTTCGTAATCCAATTGCTTCCATGCCCGACCAATTCCAGATGTCGGTGGACGTGGCGGCTGACGAATGTCGGGAAATTGCGGAAACGGGTATCCCGGCTGTTCTTTTATTCGGTATTCCCGAACGCAAAGATGCTCAAGGCAGCGAAGCAATTCGAGACGATGGTATCGTTCAACAGGCAGTGCGGGCGATTAAGGACGCCTGTCCAAGCTTGCAGGTGATTACCGACGTTTGTTTGTGCGAATATACCGATCACGGTCATTGCGGGATTATTGCCGAGCGAGGGGGCGTCAAAGACGTGGACAACGATGCCACCTTGCCCGTTCTGGCGGCGGAGGCGGTTTCTCATGCCCGGGCGGGAGCGGACATGGTGGCTCCTTCGGACATGATGGACGGTCGGGTCGCGGCCATCCGGCGGGCGCTTGATGATAACGATTTTACGCACCTGCCAATCATGTCTTATGCCGCCAAGTACGCCAGCGGTTATTACGGACCGTTTCGCGATGCGGCGGAATCGCCTCCACAGTTCGGGGACCGGCGGAGTTACCAGATGGATTCGGCCAACAGTGACGAGGCTTTACGTGAGGTGGCGGCCGACATTGAAGAGGGGGCCGACATCGTTATGGTCAAACCGGCCATCAACTACCTGGACATCATCTGGCGGGTGAAAGAGGCGTTCGGCATGCCCACCGCCGCTTATCACGTCAGCGGCGAGTTTGCTTGTATCAAGGCAGCGGCAGCCAACGGCTGGCTGGACGAAAAGACCGCTGCCCTGGAGAGTACCCTCTCCATCGTGCGGGCCGGGGCGGACCTGGTCCTGACCTACTTCGCTAAAGATTTGGCCCGCTGGCTGAAAGAGGGGGTTTGACTCAAGCCATATTTCCCGCCTGTATGTGGTCACCTCGGGGTTTTTCGATTATAAAAGGTCCTTGGAAATCTTATTTTCGGCCAAGACATATCAAGATTTGCAAAGTTGAAAGGTGGACATATGGAACCGGGTTTCGCTATCCAACTAACTACATTATTGGGGACATTCGGCGTAGGTGTTATTTTATCCTTCCTTGGGGCGGTAAAAATTCCTTTGGCGGAGCGTTTGAAGATCGATGACGCCCGAGTCGGGGGACTGATCTCCGCGTTGATGTTTTCTTCCATGGTTGCTGTTTTGCTGGCAGGTATGGCCGTCGATGCGATCGGTCATCAACAGGTGATTTTCTTCGGCTTCATTCTCTGCGGTTTATGTATCTTCAGCATGGGTGTTATCCCCCGTTACGGACTGGCGGTAATTGCCTGTATTCTTCTGGGTTTGGGGGGCATGTCGCTGTCCTCGGCGGCCGCTGTGTTGGCCCAGAAAGTTCTGTTTCCGGATAACCCGGCCCTGAGTCAGAATCTGAATAACATGTTCTTCGGATTAGGGGCGTTTATCACGCCTATGGTGGTTGCCATCCTCGTAAAACGAATTGGTTTTAAGGGTACGATGAGCGTGTTGGCCCTTATCATGGTGTTGCCTTTACTCGCCGCGGTTTCCGCCACGTATCCGGAGATGAACAGTGACGGCGGTTACAGCATCTTCCAGACAGTGGAGTTGTTGAAGAATCCGAAGATTCTGTTGGCCGGCCTGGTGTTGTTCTTCTACGTTGCCTTGGAAGCGACCATGGGAGGATGGATTACAACTTATCTGACCAGCATGGGAGCCAGTGTAGCCAAGGCGGGCGTGGTCCTTTCGTTGTTCTGGATCAGCCTGATGTTATCCCGATTCCTGATGGTTATTTTCCGGATTCCTGACGAATGGGCATTGATCATTGTAGTGATCTTGGCCGTAGTCGCTACGGTCAGCATTTTCGTGATGACGATAACCAAGTCTTTGGAGGTAGGAATCGCCTCGGTGATTATTACGGGTCTGGCTTTCGGGCCGACCTTTCCCAATATCATCGGTACGACCCTCTCGTGGGTGAAACCCAGCCTGCAAGGGAGCACCTATGGGCTTATCTTCGCTATGGGGCTTTTAGGTGCGAGCATTATCCCTGCCATGGTGGGTATCTATTCCAAGAACCGGACCATCCAAAAGAGTCTGCGTTTGGCGGTTGTTGGCGGGGTGGCTTTGATTGTGATCGCGATAATTCTTATGTCTATGAATCCGGACATGCTCTCCGGACAGGCAGCTACCCAGCCGGGGGCATGATTGAAGAACCGGGACGTAAAACTTACGTTTTTGTTACCAGTTTCCCGTCAGGAGTTGATCCACGGTCTGAAGATCTACTTCGGCCAGTGAATCGACCACCAAGTCGGCGGTAGCGAGCTTGTCGGCTATAGTGGAATTGGTAACGGCGATGCACCTGCTGCCGGCGGCCAAGGCCGCTTCCACACCGTCCGGTGCGTCTTCGATTACCAGGCAGCGGGCATTGGGGACATTCATCTCATCGGCACAGAGCTGAAACAATTGTGGATCGGGTTTCTTGCGGGAGACCTGGCTGCCGGAAATGTAGGCCATCCGGTGGTAGGGGATTTTGGCCGACTTGAGAACCGCCTCGGATTTGCGTCGAGTGCTGGAGGTGGCGATGCCCACGCTGTAATCCTTGGCGGCCAGGGCTTCTTCCATCAGTTCCAGCACCCCGGGATAGGGAGGCAGCGGTTCATCTTCCAGGATTTCAAGGAATTTTTGTTGCCGGACCTGGGCGGCTTCTTCCAGTTGCTCCGGGGTTAATTTCAAGCCATGTACTTTAGCGGCGGCCTGGACATAAGCTTCGGCCCCGCGACCCAGGCCGGCTTCGAAATCTTCCCGCCGTACGCCTTTAACACCAAAAAGTTCTTCAAACATCTCGATGCTGGCCCTGGCGTTGACAGCCTCGGTATCGGCAATAACTCCATCCACGTCAAAGATTAAGCCTTTGTGTTCGTCCATAAGCTACTTCCATTAAATAACGATTCGTTTGACCAAAGTAATGTGCTCCTGCTTATTAAAATCGTCAAGAACGTTGTCGGGGATGGGCTTGCTGACGCGGATCAGGAACATGGACCGCTTCCGCTGCTGGTTATGAGAGAACTCGAAGCGGTTGATGAGCAGTCCGTGCTGATCCAGGATGGAGGAAATCGAGCTGACCACGCCCAGCCGATCATGCGTTCGAATAGCCAGGAAGTTGCCGCTGGGTTCGATTTCGTAGGGGAAATCGTCCACCAGGGCGATGCGGGCATGTTGGCCGGGGAAGACTACCCCACCGATGTTAAACCGCTGTTCGCCGGCGGTGAAGGTGAAAGTTACCGCGCTTTCATACTGGTTAAAGCCGGGATCCTCTGAAGTATCCACACGCAGGTTGGCGATTTTTGCCTGCTGATCAGCATTGACGTAGCTGACGAACTCGTTGCCGTGCTTGAGATAGCCTTTCAGGAAGGCCAATCGCAGCAGCGTACAATCGTATTTCGCGATGTCGCCGCGATAGGTGATTTCCAGTCGCTCCGGCTGAAAGTTGATAAATTGTGCAGCGAAGGAGCCGAGCTTCTCGACCAGCACGGTGTAAGAAGTCATCAAGTCGCCTTGCAACATGCGAATCTGGGGCATGTTGACGGGGTAATCCACGATCCCGCCGCGCAGGGCCTTGGGGACCTGGTCGGCCAGTGATTCGGCGATACGCATCTGGGCTTCCGGCGTGGAGGCCCCGATATGCGGGGACATGACCACGTTGGGCAGATCGGCGAAAGGATTATTTTTCATCGGTTCTTCGGACCAGGTATCGATGGCGGCGCCGGCGACTTGGCCGCTGTTCAGGGCATCGAGTAGGGCTTGCTCGTCGACGATACCACCGCGGGCGGCATTGACCAGAATCACGCCGGGTTTCATGCGGGCGATGTTGTCCGCATTGATCAGGCTGACGGTTTCTTTATTTTTCGGGGTATGCACACTGATGACGTCTGACTCGGTGATCAGGGTTTCGAAATCGACTTTCTGGACCCGGTTGCGTTCGAAAACCTCGTCGGCGATATAGGGATCATAGGCCAACACGCGCATATCAAAGCCTTGGCAGAACCGGGCCATTCGGTGTCCGACGTTGCCCAGCCCGATGATGCCGATGGTTTTGTCTTTGAGTTCCATGCCGCTGAAGCGGTGGCGGTCCCAGCCCATGTTGCGCATGGTTTCGTTGGCCTGAGGTATTTTTCGCAGCAGGGAGACCAGCAGGCCCATGGCCATTTCGGCGGCGGAATTGGTGTTTTTCCCCGGAGTGTTGACGACGAGCACACCTTTTTCGGTGGCGTAGTCCACGTCGATATTGGCCACGCCCACACCGGCCCGGGCGATGACCTTAAGATTATTGGCCCGATCGATCAGGTCGCGATCCACAGGGGTTTCCGAGCGGCTGATGATGCAATGGTAGGGCCCGATCATTTTGCGGACCTCTTCGATAGGCAGGTCGGGGCGGAAATCCACTTCCAAGTCGGATTCCTGACTGAGCAGTTCGACACCACGGGGATGAATCGCTCCGGTAATCAAGACTCGATACATAACAACTCCTTCAATCTCTGCGGGTGCTTGTTCAAAGTAAAATACGAGACTCTATTTTAGATGAAATCGGCGCAAGAATCTCGGGGGGGGGGGGGGGG
>CAZMVS010000064.1:0-7973 GCA_964569525.1 uncultured Planctomycetales bacterium | reverse complement strand
GTCAGGTGGACGCCACAGTGATAGCCGCCTCCCGTCCGGGAAAGACGTTAGAAGACATCTTCTATATTTGCCAAAAAGCCTACGCGGATAATGGTTTCCCCGACCAGTGGAAGTTCCATCACCAGGGTGGCAGTACCGGCTATCAACCCCGCGAGTTCAAGGGTATGCCGGGTGTTGATGTCCCTATCAAAGAGAACCACGCTATTGCCTGGAACCCCTCTATCACCGGAACCAAGAGTGAAGATACCGTGCTCGTCCTGCCCGAAGGCAACGAACTGGTCTCCGCCACCGGTAACTGGCCGACCAGCCCCTATGAAGCCGGCGGTAAAACCTGGCAGCGACCGGATATCCTTGTCATGTGATAATTTTTGGAGAATCTTATATGCCTTCAAAACCTCCGTCCCGTCGTGAAATTCTCAGCCAAGCCCCCATGGCTGCCATCGGGGGCGTTATGGCGGCATCAGTCGTTGATCGCTTGGCCCAGATGGCGATTGCTCAGGAAGCCGTCCCGGACAACCCCCTGCAATCGAATAAAAAAATCCGCATCGGCGTCGTGGGCGGCGGTTTCGGACGTGCTTTTCATTGGCATGAACATCCGAATTGTATTGTCCATGCGGTCAGCGATCTGCGCAAGGACCGTCGCGATAAACTCATGCAAACCTATCGCTGTCAGCGGTCCTACGAATCGCTGGAAAAACTGATCCTCGATAAAGACATCGATGCGGTGGCCGTCTTTACCGAAGCCCCCAATCATGCCAAACATGTCATCGCCTGTATGCGGGCCGGCAAGCATGTCATATCCGCAGTCCCCACCTGTTTGTCGCTGGACGAAGCATCGCAGATAAAGGCATTGAAGGAAAAGACCGGCCTCAAGTACATGATGGCCGAAACCAGTTACTACCGCGCTCATGGTATTGCCGCCCGCAAACTCTACCAAGACGGGGCCTTCGGCAATCTTTTCTACAGCGAGGTGGAGTATTACCATCCCGGCATCGGGCGACAGAATGACGGCCTGAGCTGGTACAATGGTAAACGTACCTGGCGGCATGGCTATCCGCCTATGTGGTATCCAACCCATTCGACCAGTTTCCTGGTCGGTACCACTGGCGAGCGGTTAACCGAAGTTTCTTGTCTCGGCTGGACCAATCCCGATGAAGAGGCTTGGAAAGAGAACGCCTACAATAATCCATTCAGTTCCTGTATGGGTCTCTTTAAAACCAGTAAGGGCAACATGTGTCGGGCCGGTGTGTTTTGGGACGGCCAGTCACACGGCGAGCGTGCCCAATGGTTTGGCACCAAAATGACCTATTACATGCCCGGAAGCTTCGGCGGTATGCAAATCATCGGCCCCGGCGCACCCCAATGGATCAACGTGCCCAATTTCCATCACATGCTGCCCAAGACTCTGCGGCACGCGAGCGGCCACGGAAATTCGCACACCTTCATTACCCATGAATTCATCGCCTCCCTCGTCGAAAATCGTGAGCCGGCCATCGATCTGTATGAAGCATTGGCCATAACCGTGCCCGGTATCGTGGCCCACGAATCGGCTCTGAAAGGTGGCGAACAAATGAAAATTCCAAACTTCGATCCGGCCTGAGCGGAGGATATTTGATGCGGCGCACAACGATTATTTGCTGGATAATTATGTTTTGCTTGGCCACCGCTACCTTGGCCGGCCAACTGAATAGCGATTGGATCACATTCGGTGACTGCCAATGGCAGAAAATCAATAGACCTTATCCTCTCATCAAGCAAAGTAATTTCAATGGCACCGGCAAAGCGATAAATAAGAATATCACCGGCCGACTGGGTGTATGGCGCTGCCTGGTCGAACCCGGCCCGCGCATTCATTCCGCCGGTTTTGTCATCCTGGCAGGTCAAGACGGAAAGGGTGGCTTGGAATGTTTACTGGGCGGAACCGGTGAAAACCGCGGCTTCCTGTTGCGCAACAGCAAAGGCAAAATACTCTGGTCAGATCCGTATGTTCCCTGGGAATGTTACGAACCGTATGTACTGGAAACGGTGGTACAAGTAAACCGCGTTCGCGTTCAAATGCTGAGCTGGAACGGCACGCTACTTTCCCAAAGTGATTGGATTTCCGTTAATCCAAAGCTGGCTCAAGAAAGCGGGCATTTCGGATTGATGACCGAAAAGGGCATTGCCCGTTTCTGGAATTGGACCATCGGACAAAAGCCGATGGCCGAAATGACGCCCAATGCCCCCAACAAGCTTCGTCTTGTGGAAGCTCCGGATTCCCCCTGGCGGATCAATGGTGGTTTATGGCAATGGACTGATACAGACCGACGATGGATTCGTCAATCCAGTTGCGTTGAAAGGGCTTGGGCCATATTGCAGAATCGCCCTGCGCAATGGACGTGCCGGGTAAAGGTCTTGCCCCCTGCCGGCGGGGCGGGCATGGTGTTTAATGCCTCCAATGATGGGCAAAAAGGCCTTTTATGTTGGTTAGGCGGACAGCCTGGCGCGGGTTCTCTGAACTTTTATCTCCTGCAAGGCAAAAACAAGTTTAAAGGGCTCTGGGCCGGCCAAGCCGGTAAATGGCGCTATAACCAACCATATATTCTGCAGGGAAAAAGCAAAAACAATAAAGTGCGCATTCGTCTGCTCGCTGCTGATGATGGTGCTTTGATTACGGAAAGTCCCTGGATCAAGGTTCCCGAAAAATATACACAATCCAAGGGCGTAATCGGTTTTCATACTTGGCGCGGGCCGGCCGAGTTCGGTCACTTCGGCAAGGTTGCCACTCCTAAAATTTCACCTCCCCAAACCGCGCACCTGGGCGAAAATTGGCGCGTGCTTGCCGGCCGGTGGCAATGGGGCGACGAACAAAAATCCCGTTTGGTTCATCAAGGTCCTGCCATTGGCCAAGTAATCAACACGCAACTACAGGGCATTCGCGGAAATTGGCAATGCAAGGTAAATCTCGAAGAAAATGCCGAGGCTCACTTGCTGTTCCAGGTGTCAAATGATGGCAAGGTTGGATTCGCCGGCGTGGTGAAAAAACAGGGCGATAAAATTATTCCATCGCTGATCGACTTGGAAAACGATAAGGAACTTTGGAATGGCGATGCGATGATGCTTCAGCAAAAGGGAGTATATCTGCTCGATGCCCGAACCACCCTCGATCGCGTCCGTTTCCGTTTGCAATCGAACGCCGGCAAAATACTGGCCGACAGCGGCGACATTTATGTCAGCAGCACGCACAACGACCGCGTCGGGCACTTAGGGCTGGAAGCGGAACGAAAAACAACCTTCTGTGAATGGAATTTCAAGCCTGAATAACCTTAATGAAAATTCATTGTCTCCATTTATCAGACGCCGCATCTTAAAATTCCGGGCAATTTTTCATATTTGCGCGAAATACGTCTCGTTTTTTGTTAAAATAAACGAATGACGGCCATTTTGGTTGAGCGAACCTTTCTTTAAATCGCGACAAGGGGGCGGAAAGTGCAATTATTCTGCACGGCAATGGGGCGTTATTCTTTCATCATGCTTGCTGGTGTCTTTCTCCTGGCCTTGACTGCGACAAGTGCCCAAGCCCAGTATGAAATCAATCTCTTGCCGAATCCTGATTTCCAGGGTGACGCCGGTTCAAAGGTAGGCGACGTGAGCGGAACAGTTTCCGATCAATGGCGGGGATTTGCAGTCAACGGTGGGCAGGTGGAAATCAGTACCGTCCCCGTTGCTGCGGATGAACTTTACCCCGGCAGTCCTGCTACTACTGCCGTTCGCCTGGAAGTGGCCGTTTTCGGTGGCGACCAAGGTTTCGATCATGAAGGACACCGCATGCACCTCGTCCCGGATTACCCCTATCATGCCGCGTTCTACATCAAATCTGCCAATAACGACGGCTCAGACCAGGCTCTTAATTTCGGCTTTCCTTTGTTCGATGAAAACGGTTATTTGAATCGTGGACCCGGCGGGCAAGGTAATCTAACCGCCACAAACAACTGGACAAAGGTAACCGCTCCTGAGTTTACCGATCCAGATGCTATTGAAGCTTTTATTGCCTTTCGCCTGCAAAACGATGGTGGCGAGAACGCTATTTTCATAGCTCAGCCCAAAGTCATCGGCCCCGCCGACGCTTTTATGCCCCCTGACACCAACGCCCTTGCCCAGCGAGAAACCTGGATGGAGAGTGATAAACTTGTCGGAACTTCGTATTTCTATTGGTACCGTTGGCCCAATCACGGTTTCTGGAACGATGCCGAACACACCGACGACGCCTTGACCAACCACTTCATAGATCCGGAATCAGTCAGCATGCTTAGCCAGGATTGGCACAAAGGCGAAGCGGAGGACATGCTCGACGCCGGTATCGACATGCTTTGGCCCGTGTACTGGGGCCATCCGGGAAATTTCTATTACCCCTCGCCGACAACCTATGTCACCGGATTGTACCCCCTGCAGGATGCCCTGGACGGACTACAGGCCGAGGGCCGCACCCCGCCCAAAGTCGGCATGTTCTATGACACCTCCACACTCCGTAACGACATCGGCCAGCCGGGCTCTATCGATGGCAAAGTGGACCTGACCACCTCTGCCGGTAAAGACTTTTTCTATCGCACCATCCGCAGTTTTTTCTGCAACGTGCATCCCCGGCACTGGGCCTGCGTCGACGGACGACCGATCCTCGTGCTCTACACCTCCGGCCATGCCGCCGACTATGACGAAACAACCTTCGATTTTCTCGACAACCAGTTCGCCGCCGAATTTAACGGCCTGACCCCGTACATCATTCGCGACGTCTCTTGGCAGGTTCCCACGGACAGCTCCTACCGTTGGGGGGCGGCTCATAATGAACCCTATATTTACGACATTGCCGCCGTCGGCCCCGGCTTTGATGACTCCGCCGTTCCTGATCGCTTTGGAAGTACCCGCCTGCGAGAAGACGGCGATTACTACCGCTGGAGTTGGCTGCAGGTCCTGCCATCCGGCGTCAACATGGTGCACGTCGAAACTTGGAATGAAATGTTCGAAGCCACCGAGATTTGCGAAAGTTGGGAGTACGGCCGGCAGTACATCGACCTTACCGCTCATTACGTCAGCCACTTCAAGGCCGGTACCATCCCCGATGAAACCGTCCAACTGGAACATCCTGATCCCGTACTCCGCGGACCGGATATGACTGAAGGACTTGAGTATGACGGGGCCGACGAGGTAACTATCCGGGCCGAAAACGGGGCCATGATCGAAGAGGGAATCGACTACAACCTCGGGGCCGACGGCGGCCTAACAGTGGTCGAACATAATGGACGTACCTTCCTCCGCACCGATCCTGGCTATGACCACCGCTATGCGTATTTCGATTTACTGGATCCCTTTTATTTTGACCAGCACCGCCGGGTTGAAGTCCAGATTACCTACTTGGACGAAGGAACCGATCCTTTCCAATTGCAATACGATTCCTACGATACTTCTGCTGTCCAGGAAGGCAGCTATACCAATACCGACCTGATTACCCGAGAAGATACCGGCAACGTCCGCTACCGGAGCTTGATCCTGGAAAACGCTCGCTTTCGTGGACGCCAAAATTACGGCAGCGATTTCCGGTACCACGTGATCGGCGATCCACTCTACATAAGCAAGATCACCGTCCGCATCCTGCCATTGTTCTCGCCCAAATTACAAATAACCAGCCTGGTGCCTGCCCCCGCGACGGCCTGTTCCTCGCTGCCGGCAATTTACGTCTATTTCACCGAAGAGCCTTTGTCCTCATCAATCAACACTGACACTTTCACATTGATTCGCAGTGGCGGCGATCCATATTTCGGCAATTACACCGATGAGGAAATCCAAGCCACGAACATCTATACCAACGGACAAACGGCCGTTTTCGACCTGACCGGCCAATCCTTTCCGGAAGACACCTACCAGGTCACCCTACACGCCCGGGGGCCGGATCCTATCCTCGACCTCAATGGCCAAGTATTGGACGGCCGATTTACCGGTAGCCTCCCATCAGGTGACGACACAGGCGGGACCGATTTCGTGGCGACCTTTGACATTGATTATGCCCGGCCTGATTTCGACAGGGACGGCCACGTCGATGCGAACGACCGCGATTATCTGCAAGCCTGTTCCACCGGTCCGAATGTTCCCCAGTCTGATCCTCTCTGCGATGACACCGACCTGGACGACGATGGCGATGTGGACCAGTCTGATTTCGCCGTCCTGCAACGCTGTTGGAGCGGACCGACACAGATGACGACGCCAGGCTGCGGCGATTAATATGGGCTGAGTGGCCGATCACCTTTGAGAAAATATGCACAATCCTCATTAAGAATTGCTCATCCGATGATCAAGGCAATGGCTTCTTTTGGGTTTATCGTTTGGGGCGATCTTTTAAAACCGGGTCGTTATTGAGAGCCCGCCTGAGTTTATGCAGGGCACTGTTTTGAATTTGGCGAACCCGCTCCTTACTCAGGCCGACGGTATCCGCAATTTGTTGAAAACTGGGCGGCGGTTTTTGTCCGTTGGAGAAACGTTGGGTGAGAATTTCCGATTCGCGTTCGGTCAGAGAGCCAAGGTTGCGGGCCATCACTTTCTTCAAACGCTCCACGTATAGTTCCTGTTGGAACAAGTCGTCTTTTTCGGGCCACTCGCAGGGAGCCTCATACTGAACTGGAAATACCTGGCGATATCGACTTTCGATTCGCCGCCTCCGCATAATAGCCCGCAAAATGACGTTGCATGCATAGGTGCTGAAGCGGAACCCTTTCCACGGGTCATACCGATCAATGGCACGGCTCAAGGCGAGCATGGCATCGCTAAGCAGGTCGTCTTCGTCAACCTTGTTGTTGCGAAAGCGACGAATGGTGGAATATACCAACCCAAGATTTCGCTCTACAATGTATTCTCGGATGGTATTCCACCGATGGACCCAGCAGGCTCGCTGCGATGGGCCCGCCCGGGGGCAAGTCCGGTTTACAACGTAAGCACAGGTATGCAAAGCCTCAAACAACGCTTGTTCCTCGGGCTTATGCTTCAGACCTTGACCGCTTTGGATCCAATTGACGACCGCTACCGCTTTTTTTTGCGCCGCTTGGGTCCGTATCGTGCGGACGGGGACGCACCAGAATCCTTCTGACATAATCAGCCCCTTTTATTCAAAAATTTATATTTTTTCGGTTCAAAACGGATCAAAAAAGGAAAGCTGTCGATACGCCCCATTTCCGGTACATGTGTTGTAAAGTTGCATATACAACCTTTTTTGCTCGGAGGCTATAAGCCTTTTACGTAGGATTTAATACCTATTTACAAATTGATACCTGAAATCTTATTCATTTCAAAGAATAGTGATGAACGAATAGTAGATGCTGAAGTGTCTTAAAAAAGATATAAATATCACAACTAATTGTGATATGTAAGCTTGTAAATAAATGCATTAGCGACAGCTAGCTTATCAGCGAATCTTCAGTTTTCAAATAATCAGCGTGAAAAAAACAAAAAAGCCGATTTTGTTTTCAAATATTTCCCGGGTGATAAGTCTGCAAACATTTATGATGATGAACAAGCAGATTATTGTTAAATTTTAGGGTCAAACCAGTACGGACTAGATCAGCCAACGTGTCGAGACCCAGCTTGATCATGATATGTGCTCGGTGTATGTCAACCGTTTTACGGCTGATGCCTAATTCATAGGCAATACCCTTATTGCTCAAACCGGCAATCAGCAAATCCATGACTTGTCGTTCTCGCCCTGTTAGTTGGCCGACCCGGGCGGCTATTTGTTCAGTGGCATCTTGTTCCTGATGAAGCTGTCCGTCGAAATTAAAGGCATTCTCAACTCGGTCTCTCAAAACCTGTTCCTGGATGGGCTTGACCAGAAAATCAAAGGCTCCCTGCTTCATGGCCTCTACCGCCAGGGGAACATTGTTATAGGCGGTTAGCATAATCACCGGGGTTTTGCTTTGACGAAGATTCAGTTTCTTCAGGACCTCCAAACCATC
>CAZMVS010000063.1:0-3236 GCA_964569525.1 uncultured Planctomycetales bacterium | reverse complement strand
GTTCGATTCCCGGTAAAGCCAACAAAACATTTTGGCCGACTGTATTGATATTAATTTTACCATCACCAAATGCTGTAAAATAATCCATGAGACCTAAATCCAGAACACCATCCGCATCATCAAAAGGCGGATTCTGAGAGCCGTCGTCCTCTATTGGCTCATCCAATACCGAATTGCCGTTTATATCTTCACCAAAAAACAAGTGGGAATCCATACCCCGAATCAAACCAAGTTCCTGTACCATGAGAACAGGGCCGTTCTTCGCCCGATACTTAGGCTGCCTATGCAGATAAAAACTTGATTCAGCCCCCTCGGGCCCGGGAGAATCATCCTCATCCTGCCAGTCCAAAATCGAATAAATGAGCGAATCATTCATCCCCGGTAAACTGATCCAGCCATCCGGCGACGTCAGATTGATATTGAGACGACTTTGTTCATCAGTAACCGCATACGTTAATCGATGGGCTGCCTTCCACCTGTCTGTTCTTGCCCCAAAAAATCCTTCCGCCAAGGCCGTTGTATTGCGATGCCAGGGTTCACCGGAATGATCTATATCCAGATTCTCATCTTGCTGGATAGCGGCAACACAACGATTCACCCCTCCCATCGCCAAATAATAAGCCTGCATCCGATTCCCTCGCAGCCGGGCCATTTTTAATTCCAAACGTACCCGGTGACAAAGACCAAAGGCCAGCAACGATAAAATCGAAAAAATGATAAGCACCAAAATAAGCACCGCTCCGCGCCGACGATGAGCATTTCGCTGATCTGATACTTTGCTGACCATAATCTGCTTATCTTCTGCTACATCACGACTTCACGATTCTTGCCCCGCCAGCTCTCCTTTGACGGGAACAAAAATTTGCCCCGAAAAAGATAAAACTCCGGGCTTACCGCTCATTGCCTCTTGCATAGGCCAAACCGCATTATATTGAACAAGCCGCGGCGGCTTTTCTTTAGCGTTTCCACCACCTTGTCCGGATGTCTTGTCTCGAACTAAAGTCAACTTAAAAGATGCCAATCCATGGGCAATAACATCCGATTCCGGTTCCGCAAGAATCTTGGCCCCACCCGCCAATTGTTCCCGCCGTATTACAACACCCTCCGGTTGCTCCTGCCCCACCATCCTCTCCACAATGCGATATTCGTACGTTACGCGTGCACATTTTGCAGGCAGATTCGTCGGCTTATACGCAGGATGAGTGGTCCAGAAAACTATTTTCCATTCGCCACTTTGTGCATTTTCCTTATATTGAAAGCCCGGGCCGTCCCTTTTCTCTAATGTCGGGAAATATAAACCGGCTAATTCCTCACGCAATAATGAGATGATCCGGCGCGCTTGCTCCTCCGCCGGTCGGCAACCCTCAACACGCTTCCACAAACGCATCCCTAATCCCAATCCCTGGTAAAGCGCCAAAACCAATATGGAACTTATTAGGATGGCCACCAACAATTCAACCAATGTAAAACCCGAACGCCTATAAATGTGCTGGCCAATCTCGGCGT
This sequence comes from uncultured Planctomycetales bacterium, assembly GCA_964569525.1. GTDB lineage: Bacteria > Planctomycetota > Phycisphaerae > UBA1845 > PWPN01 > JAAYCU01. The sequence goes on along the minus strand of CAZMVS010000063.1, from coordinate 1,730 downwards.
GCATAGCTGTTCCACTTAACCGGCTTTTTTGAGAGATACCAATTCAAATTCGAAAGGCCGACCGCGATGCGACCATTTCACTTTGACAGACACCTCGAATATATTGGGATCCTGCGAACCAATAATGGATTCCACCCATTTATACTTGCCTTCTTCTCCCTTCTGAGTGCCCAACCGTTCTATAGGATTTCCAAGCAGGGAAGTTATTCGCGCCTCCGCTATTCGCTGAGCATTTTCTTCGTTTCTTATTCGATCCACCGCCTCATTAGCCGCGGTTAAAGCACCAAAAATCGCCAATATACCAACCCCAGTAACACTCAGTGCTACAATAACTTCAACTATCGTGAAAGCACTACAACGGGTTCTCGAGCAATTCCCTGTATTTCGTATTTTCCTCTTCACCGGTATCCTCAACAGCCGCTGCTTGCCGGCGGTTTACTTCCACATGCCCGACTCCCGGCTTAACGTCCACTTCCCATTTCTCCACACCATCCGTAAACACCACCACCCCGACAGGCCAGCGGACAGCAGGTGCGAAAATAAAACCTTCTCCTTGAATCCCTTCGGGAAATGTAATATTGATCTCCGCGAACCGAACATTTTTGGGCAGACAAATCACTTCGCCGGGTATTCCGGGAGCACCTATATATTCCCCACTACCATCTGCCTTGGCCAATTGAATCCGGTAATGGCGCTTTTCGCGGTTCACCACAATGCGAGTGGACCGCTCCTGATCAACCGCCAGCATCTGGGCATATCTTACATGAACCCCAAAATCCAAGGCGGCTTGCCTGACCCGCATCGCTCCCAGGCTGCCGCGAGCATAAGGCGAAACGATCCCCGCCGTCACAGCGATAATTCCCAAAACAACCAGAAGCTCAATGAGTGTAAACCCCCTGGTTATCCGGGTTGTCTTCAGTCGAAGCGGCGTTGTGATTTGTGATATCATCCTCGGTTCCATGCTGCCCATCAGCACCGGCAGACACTAAGTCGTATAACGTTTGCACATGCGTAAGCTGACTCGGGTATGTATATTTGTAAGGCCTGCTCCAGGGATCAAAAGGTACTGATGCACTCTTAACGTATGGGCCCCGCCAATTAAGCGAATCCTGATCAGAAGGAGCCTCAATTAACACCTGCAGCCCCTCTTCCGTGGAGGGATACCGCCCCATGTCCTGTTCAAACAGATCCAGCGCTACTCCCAAAGTTCCCACTATTTCCTGCCGAGCCGCGGTTACCTTGGCCTGCTGAGAACGACCGACAAAACGGGGAACAACCAGCGCCGCCAACACACCGATGATGGTCACAACCAACAACAACTCTACGAGCGTAAATGCCGATCCCGAATTTTTCCTGATCGCTATCCTGAAATGATCGGTATTGCGAATAAGCATGACATCCACCCGAAATAGCTTGGCCACAAAGACAACCGCCAATCTCGCAAATTCATAAAATAAAGCGATGCGGTACGCAGTCTATTACAAAGTTCATTAAAAATCAAACCTAATCTCAGCATATTGGCACAATATTTTTGCTATTCCTGGCACGGCCGTTCACCTCCATTTCCCTCGGTAATAAGCTCAAAAAAACCAATATCCCACCTTAACCGCCTAAAACAAAAGGCCGCCGCTGAACATACCCCACCAGACGCGCGGACGCGCAAGATATAACCATTTTGCGTGGGGGAAGTTGATAAAAGAACAGACCACCCCATAAAAAGGGTCCGTTCC
>CAZMVS010000062.1:0-9616 GCA_964569525.1 uncultured Planctomycetales bacterium | reverse complement strand
TATTGCTGGCTACGGGGGTAAGTGACAATTACAACGCTCGTGACGCTTTTGCCCAAAAGTATTCTTCCCAACAGGATTTTGTGCGTGTTGATACCGGGGCGCATCTTGAACCTTGCCGCATGGGTTTACAGCCGTCGGTATGTGATTTGTGCTACTACGCTTTGCGGAATGTCACCGATCATCAAAACACGGTTTATACCACCTACGGCAAAGTGTATCGTAATGAGGTCTCCGCTGATAACAGCCTGGATCGCCTGTTGGCTTTTTCCGTGCGGGATATCATGTTTGTGGGTGATGAGCAATTCGTTTTGGACATGCGTCAGCGGATGATCGAGGAAATGATAGAGTTGCTCAGGTTTTTTAATTTGCAAAGTCGCATAGAGACGGCCAACGATCCGTTTTTCACCAACGATTCAACTATCAAGAACGTTTTTCAGTATGCTTCCCGCTTGAAATATGAACTGCTGGCCCGCTTGCCGTACAAGGACGCGGACTTGGCGGTCGGTTCCATTAATCATCATCTGAATTTTTTCGGCAAGGCCTTCGACATCCGCACGAGTAACGGCGAACAGGCTTATTCGGGTTGTTTGGGCATCGGTTTTGAACGGTTGGCTTTCGCTTTGTATTGCCAATATGGTGTGGACGTACAGAATTGGCCGACGGAGATTCGGCGGGAATTGGGATTAAGCTGAATGATTACATCGCTTGAACAAGATATTGCCCGGCGATTCGGGCGTCGTTATGGTGTACTGGTCGGTTCAGGGACGTCGGCCTTATACGTCATTTTCAAGGCGTTGAATCTGCCCGCGGGCGGTCGCGCTTTGTATCCCGATCTGACTTGCGAGACGGCGGTCAACGCGGGTCTTTATGCCGGTGTGTCACCTGTCTTCTGTGACGTCAACCAACATGATTTCAATCTGGATGTTGACCAAGCTGCACGGACGTGCCGCGAAAAGAACGTTTCAGTGGTGGTGGCTACGCACTTGTTCGGCCACCTGATGGACATCAACGCTTTGAAAGAAACGTTGGGGCAGGAAGTATTCGTGCTGGAAGATGCGGCCCAGGCTTACGGGGGTGTGCTGGGCGAGGCGCAAGTGGGAAGCATGGGGGATGCCTCGGTTATCAGTTTCGGGGCAGGGAAGCTTTTGGATTGTGGAGGCGGGGGAGCGGTTCTGACCGATGATGAAAAACTTTATGTCCGCTGCCAGGAAGTGGCGAAAACGTTACCTGCGGATCCGGTCTATCGGCGGGCACAGTATGCGGCATGTATGAAAGCCATGTTCCTTTTGCATCGGGAAAAAAAGGAAGAGGTGGAATTTTGTCGTTGCCGCGATGAGCTTAAGCGGCAATATAAAGATGGTTATTTGTCAGCGCTGGCACCCGCCTCGGCCGCTACCATTGGCGAGCGACTGCCTGAATTAGAGAAGTTGTCGGAACGGCGTCGGGTCCTTGCCCATGAGTTGGAATCCGTTTTAAAGGATGAGTTGGAGATTCAATTGCCCATCGTGCAAGGAGGCTGGGTCCCCTGGCGGTATTCGTTCCTGGTACAGGGGGATCGGGAAAACTGGTGCAAACGTTTCGCCGCTGCCGGTTTGGCCGCAAGTCGTCATTTCAAACCGTTGCATCAGGAATTTCCCCAGCCGAGCGAAACGTTCCCGGTCGCGACTGAGATTTCGCAAAAGATAATCAATATCGACCTGTTGGATGCTGAACAGGTAAGGTGTGGTCTGAAAAATATCTTCATCGGTGAGCCCTGTCTTATAGCCCGATAATAATTCCCCTCGTAGATGTTTCAGTGCGGGTTTGGGTTAATTCCTTCCGGCGGATGAAAAATTATCTACAAATTAAGTCGTCTCTGCGGAGTACCGATAAAAAGGCAGATCAAATGCTATCGGACGCGAGGTGATTATGTCTGAGGAAAGTATATCTTTGCAAAAGCGGGTGTGCGCCGTTTTCGGCCGGGTTTTTCGGCAGGTACCGGAACAGGAACTTATCCGGGTCACCGATTTGGAGGAATGGGATTCACTGTCGCATATCAAGCTGATGATGGAGTTGGAAAGGGAGTTCGACGTGCAGATCGATCCTGACGCCATCGCCGATCTTTATTCGGATACCCAGCACATCATTGACTATTTGCAAAACAAAGTATTGGAAACCGCTGATTATCCATCATGAAAAAGAAGGTACTCATATACGGCGCAGGTCGGTTGGGCAAGCAGGTGCATCACTTGCTGACCGCTCATTTTGCCGACGCTTACACTGTCGCGGGTTTTATCGATGATGGTCCGGAGAAAAAAGGGGCCATGGGCATCGGGGGCTTGCCGGTGCTCGGTTCATTGGAAGAAGTAAGCGCCCTCCAGGAGCATGGCCCGCAACAAGTAGACCTTGTGTTGGCTGTCGGTTATGCGGACATGCAAAGTCGCAGACAGGCATATGAGAAAGTAAAAGCAATGGGGTATCGCCTGGTCACGCTAGTTCATCCGCGTGCCCATTTGGAACCGAGCGTGCATCTTGGCGAGGGGACTATTGTGTTGGCCGGCGTGTTGCTGGATCAGCACGTGCGCATCGGGTCGGCGGTTTATTTGGATATTGGTGTGCGGGTTGGAGAGGAAAGCGTAATCGGTACCAATAATTATCTTTCCGCGGGGACGACCGTCGCCGGCTACGTCCAGGTGGGAGAGAACAATTTCGTCGGCCTGGACTGCACGGTAGTCAACGAAGTGGTTATCGGCAGCGGGAATTACCTTAACGCCAAGTCATTGATTCATAAAAACATCGGCGACGATCAACAAGTCATTGAGCTACACGAACAACGTATCATCCCAAGGAGGGCGACGTGTCTGAGTTAAAGCGTCCGGACTTGCAAAATTTGCAGCAATACGTAGTGGTTCACGAAATGCCCACGGATATCCTGGTGGAATTGACCGCCCATTGCAACTTGGCCTGTATCATGTGCCCGCACAAGGATTTGACCCGGCCGAAGGGCAACATGTCTTTCGATTTATGGAAAAAGATTATCGATGAGCTGGCTGCTAAAAAACCCGACATTCGCATTTGGCCGGCGCTGATGGGTGAGTCGTTTTTGCTGGGCGAGAAGTTGTTCGATTATATCCGCTATGCCAAGGATCGGGGCATGCAGCGGCTGACCTTGAATACCAACCTGAACGTATTTCAGCCGGAATGGTTGGATGCCCTTTTTGATTGCGGGCTTGATGAAATGATCGTGAGCATGGATGGAGCCAGCAAGCAGGTGTACGAACAGATTCGGCGAAATGCTTCGTACGAAACCCTGCTTGCCAACTTGGGCGCGATTTTATATGAGAAGCGCCGCCGAGGCGTCGATCATCCTCGGATAGTCCTGCAGTTCGTGGTCATGGAGGAAAACGAACACGAGCAGCAAGCGTTTTTCGAATTCTGGCGGGATCGTGGGGCGGACGTGGAGTTGAAGATCAAGCCGCGCACCGGTTGGTCTTACGCGGTGGAGAATTGGCAACAGGTCGAAGATGTCGCCCGGAATGAGAAGCGTATTCCATGTACATGGTTGTTGCGGCAGATGACCGTTCTTTGGGACGGCCGCGTGCCTCAATGCGACGGCGATTGGGATTTGAAATATGCATGTTGCGGGGACGCAAACACGCAAAGTCTGGAAGATATCTGGAACGGTCGATTGAAAGAGCTGCGTGAAAAACATCTCCACGGCGAATGGGACTTTGAACCCTGCCGATCGTGCCGCGATTGGGCGGCGGGTACCGCGGATTTTTATGAATTAAAGGAAGGCGGCGCCTGCAGCAACCACAAAAACTGTGGTGCCACCGTGTAATGAATGACCCCAATCGTTAATTAAACTGAGATCGATATGAATTTAACCCTCCAGCCATCCGGTTTTGTATGCATGAACTGCGGCAGTGAATCGCTGCGGGTGTTGAACCGGGCCGATGCCGCCTTGCAACCGATAGTGACCTCCGACGCATACTTGTTAGACGAAGTCCGGGTGACCCGAACGCTATGCGAAAGATGCGCGTGTCTTCAAGTGCATTATGATCCGCCGGACCGTTTGGCGAGGCATTTTGCTTATGATTATGACGTTTCCGACGAAGTGCAGAGTAATTTGATCGTGCGAAACGGGCAGGCTGTCCGCAAACACGACCATATCCAAGTTCACCTTAAGCCGGCATTGGAACAACTACCCGAGCAGGGACGATTTCTTGAAATCGCTTGTGGAAAAGGGCACCTGGTCCGGGATTTTCGACGCAAACATTCGCAGTGGGAATGTTACGGCATCGATCCTTCGTGTCAGGGTGCGGCGGGAACAAAAGATTTGCACGAAGGTGGTCATTTTATCCGGGATTTCTTTTCGGCGGATCATTTCGAGGGTCGCTTCGACGTAATTGTCGCTCATGGTTTTTTGAATCGCAGCCCGACCTTGCCGGAACTGAAACGGATAACGCAACTTTGCAGGCCGGGGGGATTGGTCAGCCTGGAACTGCTGGTTTTGGAGAACTCCGTCTTTACGCCCTACACCTGGGATCATCCGTTCATGTACCTGGCGGACACGTTTGATGTATACCTCAAACATGTCGGCCTGTCAGTCGTTAGACGTACGGATTGTGTTTCCAGTGTGCATTTCTTGTGTCGCTATGATTATGAGCAGATAAAGGATCAACCTATAGTGTTGCCTTCTGATGGGGTGGACCGGACGGAACACACGTATCAACAACAGCATCACTGGTGGGAGCAGGTTTTGGCCAATGCCAAGAAGTTTATGAAAGGCCGAACCAGCGAATGGGGTTTATATGGTGCGGGATTGTACAATGCTATTTTGTTAAGTCACCTGCCGAACAATGATATTTCCTTTGTGATTGATGAGGTCAAGGCGGGACAGGAGTATTTTGGTCGGCCGGTGGTCACCGCGGCACAGGCGGCGGAGAAGTCTGAAGCGCGAGTTCTGGTGTGCGCTCGGCCCGAATATGTTTCCGCCATGACCGCTAAGCTTCGGGAACAAGCCATTGCCTTTCATGTGTTGAATCCACAAGAGAACCCGCCCCTGGAATTGGATAACCGGCCGGCGCCGAAATTGTGTGCCATGAGTCAATAATTGCATCGGCCGAACACGAGCGGCCGGGGAGTTCAAGCCAAGATGAGCGGTCCACGCATATTCGTTGTTGCCGGTATGCCTCGAGCGGGCACCACGTTTTTATATCACCATTTGCAGAAGCATCCTGATGTCTTCATGCCCTTTCGCAAGGAAACGAACTACTTCAGCGCGAATTACGCGCGGGGGGTGTCGTGGTTTGCCGATCATTTTGCGGAAATGCAGCCGAAGCAGATCGGCGGAGACATCAATCCATCTTATTTTCTGGTGCAAGAATCCGCCGAAAGAATCGCTCAATATTCGCCCGCCCCCAAGGTGATTTTATGTGTGCGCGATCCGGTGGAATGGGCCCTCAGTCTGTACAGCCAGGTGTTAAGTTTCGATTGGCAGGTTAATGATTTCCCGGAATTTGTACGCGGGCATCGCTGGAAGATCGCCAACCAACGTTTTGCGATCCGTATCGACGACGGTTTCATGGTGCGCATGATCGAACATTACCGGCAAACCTTTGGTGATCATTTGTTGCTCTATTCATTCGAGGCTTTTCGACGTGATCCGTTGCATATTTTACAAGTGATCGAGTCATTCCTGGGATTACCGTCTTATTTTTGTCAGGGGAATTTCAACAATCGGGTAATCAATGCCGCCAACCAGCGAACGAACAAGTTATTACGCTCAATTTCAAACAGCGAAACTTTCATATCCATCATTGATTCGTTTTTGCCTCGCGCGTTGGTACGCTGGGCGCGGACGTTGGTTGATGGAGGGAATAAACTGCAGTCCAAAAAGCCACCCCGGGGCCAAACGCTGAGAAATAAACAATGGGCGGAGGAAGTTTTTCAGTCTGAACGTGATTATGTCCGCGAACTTTTCAGCGAGCGTGAAATTCAACTGGGAACCGGGCAATTATTTCCTGGACAGACTTTCCAACAAGCGGAAAATATGATTACTGGTGGGGAGTTGATCGGTGTGCGATAAAGATAGTTTATTGAACGATGGTAAAACTTCAGCGAATACATCCTGTTTATAAGATAGCGGCCAAGCTGCTGTTGGCGGTGTCGCTGCTGGCTTTTGTGATTCATAAGCTGGAGATTCGCTGTGTCTTGGAAATGATCGTCAATGCAAAGCCCGCCTTATTGGCGTTGGCGATTCTGCTTCTTTTCCTGCGGCCGACGCTCGGAGCATGTCGATGGCGGGTTTTGTTGAACGCCCGAACCCAGGCCCCCAACCTCCCGAGAATGATCCGACATTACTTGGTGGGTTCCTTTTTCGGCTTCTTCCTCCCCGCGACGGCTGGTAGCGACCTGGCTCGTGGTTATGGTGTTCATCGCGACGGCGCCGATGCTACAGCGTCCGCCGGTTCGGTAATCGTGGAACGTTGGCTGGGCTTATCCTGTCTGCTTTGGCTGGCGTTTATATCCGCCTGTTTTGCGGGCAAGGCCTTGGACGGTTTGCACTTGGTGCCGGCCCTTTTGATCGTGGTGTTGATGTGGATGGTGCTTTTGTTGGCCTTTCTGCTCAAAAGTGATCAATGGCTGGAAAAGATACTTCCCTCCATTATTCGTGAAAAATTATCCATCCTTTTTCAATTGGCCGACGAAATTCGCAGTTATACGCGGCAACCCCGCAAGCTGGGAATCGCTGTCGGATATACGCTGTTGATCCACCTGGTTGGTATTACCAACGCTTTCCTGGTTAGTCAGGCCATCGGCTGCTCGACCCATTGGCTCTACTTTGTGAGTTTGTTACCCATTATCTGGATTATTTCCATGATTCCCATATCTTTGAACGGGCTGGGTGTACGGGAAGGAACCTTTATCGTGCTGTTTCATGTTGTGGGTATGGACACCGAAGCGGCGGGGGCGGGCACTTTGTTTCTTTTGGCCCAAAGCTTGCTGTTGGCTTTGATTGGAGGCCTGCTGTTTGTCACCCATAAACCTGTTAATGTTGATTTGCCCAAAGAACGGGTGCCAGCTTGAGATATCATTTCGCGGTCAATTTGTATGCCATTCCCAGAAAATTTTAATATGTTTCGCAATTTAAATTTGGGTGTGATTATCCGTCTGTAGGGGTTGCGCAAAGGGTTTGCGCCATTGCCGCTTTCTTGTTTAGCACTCAATTCAATCGGAAGATTGCGGTATTGCCTCAAAGATTATTGGTTCAGCAATTGAATATACGAAGGCGACAAGGAACTGCGAGATGTTGTCGCCAGCATGTCGAACACCCTAAACCCAAAACAAATTTAAATGTTGGCTATTGTTTATGAGTGCCCAAGAATGAGGGGAGGAAGGCATTAGTGTAAGATTGTGAAATATGTAACGGAGTTTGTGAATAATTTGTGTTGACCTTATGATGGCCGATGGTTTGTAGTGAATTGCTACAGTTTTGCTTGGTTTGAATAATTTTTATAAGGGTTAGCCCGATGGGTTGGTTCGAGCCACAATGGAAGACCTTGGGCCGGGAGAGGTCGGAAGGGGGGCTTGGCCAGGGTGAGCGATGGGTTCTGAACTTTGGGCCCCAGCATCCCGCCACACATACCACTCTTCGGCTGGTGCTGGAGTTGGAGGGGGAACGAGTCTTAGCGTGTACTCCGCACATCGGTTATTTGCATAGCGGGTTCGAGAAGCTGGGTGAGCATCTTGATTATAACCAGTATGTAGTGGTCACGGACCGAATGAATTATGTCAGTCCGATGGCGAACAACATTGCCTGGCATCATGCTTGCGAAAAATTGTTTGGGATTGAGATTACGCCTCGTCAGAAAGTCGTTCGCACGATAATTGCGGAGTTAGCTCGTATCCAGGATCACTTGTTAGGGCTTGGGTCAGCGGCTTTGGACTTGGGAGGATTGACTGCCTTTTTATACGGCTTCAACGAGCGAGAATGGATCAACGATTTGTTCGAGGAAATTTGCGGAGCCCGGTTTACCACCAGTTATACGCGGATTGGTGGTGCGGTGGGAGATGTGCCCGATGGGTGGGCGGAGCGGATTAAACACTTTTGCGAGTTATTGCCCTCGGCGCTGAAGGATTACGAGTCGTTGTTGACCCGTAATCGTATTTTTATTCAGCGGACCAAGGGGATTGGGTATTGCAGTAGGGAAGACGCTATTGATTGGGGTTGGACCGGACCCGTCGCTCGGGCGTCGGGTGTCCGCCGGGATTTGCGTAAGGATGAGCCTTATCTTTGTTACGCGGACAACTGGGACGGCAAGGGTTCATCGGGAGTAGATTTCAAAGTGCCGGTGGCCCGCGGTGGGGATGTATTGTCCCGTTATCTGATTCGTTTGGCGGAGATTCGGGAATCTTTAAAGATAATCGAGCAGTTAGTGGATAATATTCCGTCGGGGCCGTTAAACGTACATCCTGGTAACAAAGTAGTATTGCCTGACAAAGAGGAAGTTCATTTCAGCATTGAAGGGTTGATTCACCACTTTGAATTAGTAATGACGAATCGTGGTTTCGAGCCGCCGGTGGGTGAGGTGTATGGAGCTAACGAAACCGCTAATGGGGAGTTGGGATTTTATTTGTCTTCTGACGGTGGGCGTTGTCCATACCGGGCGCGGTGTCGTCCGCCGAGTTTTATCAATTATCAGAATTTTGAGCAGTTGGTTGTCGGCCATCAGATCAGCGACGTGGTGGCGGTGTTAAGTAGTTTAAACATTATCGCAGCTGAGTTGGATCGATAGTCGAGGTTACGGACGGCTATCGTATAACAGGGTTGATATATTTTTGCAGGAGCCGGAGATGTCCTGGAGAGTTATCGATCGCACCAAGCAAGAGTCAGATGACGGTGATCACCGCGTTTTATCCGATGCGGTGGAGAATAAGATCCGAACTTTTTTTGCGCGTTATCCGAGTAAGCGGGCGGCCTTGTTGCCGGCGTTGCACGTGGTGCAGGAGACGTATGGATATATCAGTCACCGGGCTATGCGAGACGTGGCGGGGGTGTTGGAGATTGCCCCGGCAGACGTTTTAGATACGGTGAGTTTTTATACGCACTTTTGGCAAGAGAAGAAGGGAGCGAAGGTGATCGTTGCCTGCAGGGGATTATCTTGTGAGTTAATGGGGGCGAAGGAGGTCAACAAGGCGATTTGCGATTATCTGGGAATTGGCGAGCACGAGACCACGCCGGATGGGCGGTATAGTTTTGTAACTGAAGAATGTTTGGGGGCTTGTGAATATGCGCCTTGTTTATTGATTAATGAGAAGTTGCATAAATGTGTTCGGCCGGAAGATATTCCGGTTTTGTTGGAAGATCCGGATAACGACCGGATTGAAGTTGAAAGAAGCACCTTGTACGACGGTGTCAAAGAGGAGCAATCTTCGGGCGAGTAATCGCTTGCGAGCAGGGATCAATGGCGAAATTCAAACCCATATTATTGGCTAATGTCGGGGTAGAGGGTATTCACCGGCTGAAGGTATATCAGTCGCAAGGTGGTTACCAGCAGGCTCGCAAGGTGATTACCAGCATAAGCCCTGAGGAAGTCGTGGAGTTGGTGAAGAAGTCCAATCTTCGTGGTCG
>CAZMVS010000061.1:0-7369 GCA_964569525.1 uncultured Planctomycetales bacterium | reverse complement strand
GGGTGTAGGAATTTTGCATATTTGACGTGGCGGTCAGCGGTTCATGATTCGTGAATCGCCCCGGCATTTTAAAAAGGTGGCGACAGTTTCTGTCCCGTGGCGGAGGCGGGGCACCCATTTCAGAGGAGACGGTTCAATGAGTCCAGAGATTATCATAGGTTTGTTTTTGGCCATTCTCGGCGGCGGTTTACAGGGTGCTTTTGTTTTGCCGATGAAGTACCTGAAAAAGTGGGAATGGGAGAACGCTTGGTTGATTTTCACCCTAATCAACTGCGTTATTTTTCCGGTTGTAGCGGCATGGTTGTTCATCCCGGACTTCATGGAAGTCTATAGTCAGGATGGTGTTACTAGCGGAACAATGCACGCGGTTTTCTGGTTTGGTGCCGGTTGGGGAGTGGGCAACATTCTGTTCGGTCTGGGAGCCAAGTTTCTTGGTATGGCCTTGGGGATTGCATTGATCACTGGTATCAACTGTGTGTTGGGAACCTTGTTTCCGATTCTCTTCCTTAAGCCGGGACAATTCAGCATGATGGCCGGCTTGATCTTGGGGGCAGGGCTCTTAGTACTGATTATCGGAGTTGTTGTAATTTCTAATGCCGGGGCCATGCGTGAAAAGGAAATGAACGGCAATGCTCAACCTGGGGCTAATAATTCCAATGTTACGTTTGCAGTTGGGCTGATTACATGTGTGGCGGCGGGTATTTTCTGTCCCATGATGAATTTCAGTGTACATTTCGGCAAGCCGATCACTACCGTGGTTGAGGGTATGCCCTCGGTGGCGGCTTATAATACAATGTATGCGCAGCTTGTGCCGGCTCTGCTCGGGGGAAGCTTGGCGCAGATCGTTTATTGCTTTTACCTATTCAAAAAGAATAATTCGTTCAAAAAGTTTTTTGAGTCAGGAACAGGGATCAACTGGATTCATTCCGGTTTGATGGCTTTTTTCTGGTTTTTCGGAATGGCCATTTACGCCTTGGCGGCGAGTAAAAAGTTCCTGGGCGGTACGGGAGCGATTGTCGGTTGGCCAATGTTCTTGTCTGCGACCATTATCGTGTCCAATATGCTGGGGGTATTGACCAGGGAATGGAAAGGGGTCAGTCGGCCGGCGTTTATAAAGATGTACAAGGGGATTTTGCTCTTGATCATCGCGGTGGCATTGTCCAGCGGATCCAAGGCGTATCTTGCGGAAGAAAAGGAAGAGTCCCTATTGCCGGCTGTGGAGAAAATGGAAGCAGGTAATATACATCAACCGGTAGTGACGCAAACTGCTCCTGAATAATTTGCAACAGGGCTGTTAAGCTAAGCAGATCGTGGGTAACAGCTGATTAGCAGCAGCATTAAATAAAAAACATTTACAGCGTATATGGGCAGCAGGCTGGCGTTTTTGCGACCGGATGCTGCCCGTTTTTTGGGGTTGGATTGGTGGGGGAGAAGAGCTGGGTGTTTTGAGATTTTGAGGCAAGGCCGGCTTTTTCTACATGTACATCGTTACGAAGGTAAAAAACGATATGGACAGGGTATTTAACCATTCCCGGACCTCTGTATAAAAAGTTGATTTGCTATAGGGGAATACCCGTATGGTTTTTTCGCAATATCAGCTTAACGATGTTAAAAAGACGTTTGGGAGATTTTTATTGGCTGGTTTTATTGGAGCAAACCCTATTTATTATTTAGCGATGATAAGGCTAAAACACGGATTATTAAGGGGTTTTACCCATAGTCAAGCTGCCACAAAAAAGGGGAATTGTTGAGAAAGAACTAAAAGAAGGTTTGCCGAGGATTTGTAATACACAATTATAATCTTTTTGGTCACATATTATTCATTTTTCAACTTTTTGTGGGATGGGAGGTGATCTTGGGACAGGAAGGGAACAAGAAGGTATTGCTGTTGTTTATTAAGGGCGGGGAAAGATGCTATCTTTATCTTTTTGGCAGGGATTTCATGAATTTGTTAAGATTTGCCAAAAAAACTCTGGTAAAAATTTTATTTTAGGAGATAATGAAAGCTGCATCTTATCATAGCTGAGCGATATGCTAAGTACGTCAGCAAGAAACATGTTTTGTTACGAGTAGCATTTCCAAAATTAATCGTTCAACCCGGCAATTGACCATTTTTAGCCGGTATGTGTTGCATGCTCAGGAATAGGTGTATGCTGGCGGTTATGGAGGGACCTGATGGCCAATCATTTGTGGGAAAAGGCCAAGAGAGACCTCATCATTAAACTGGACGGGAAGTCCCCCGATTATCTTGTCTGGGAGCATTCGGTTCGGGTTTCCCGGATTGTTGATTTAATTACGCATTGCCCGGAAGTGAATAATAGGGTTATCAATAGAGAAGCACTGATACTAGCCGGCTTATATCATGATGTGGGATGGGTATTGCAAGTTAGAAAAGGCGACCTCTATCCATTAGAAGTATTTTTAAGGCCTACTACGGATGTTCAATGCGAAATAGGTGGGGATTGGATTGAGGATCAGCTCAGTGAGTACAAAGAGGTGGGAGTAATCAAGACGGCAGCCCAAGCGGTGCGGCATATGAAAGATCGTTCGTCGGATTTGCTAGAAGCGCACATTTTGGCGGAGGCGGACAACTTGGATCTAGTCGGTCCGCAGGCTCTTTGCCTGATGATTCGCAAGCAGCTGTTGGAAGGCAGGACCATAGGGGAGGTTATTGATTCCTGGCGAAGTCAGGAAGAATATGGATATTGGCAGGCCCGGATCAAGGAAGGTTTCCGATATTCTTCGGTGCGCCAAGTGGCGGAATCCCGGCTGCAGGTTTTACGGGAATTCATGGGAAAGCTTCAGGAAAGCATGAATCTCCAAGATCTGCCGCAGGCGAATGAAAGCATCCCGGGCGGTGGTTCCAACATTTACCCGGGCGTTTTTCCAAGCCCTGGTTAAAACATCAGCAACTGAAAAATTTCCACTTTCGATGGCGGGGTTATTCCCGTCATTCACTTTTTTACCATTTCACAGGTGACTGATTTTGGTAATGGTCATGGCAGGGCGATGTTTTTTGGGCTTGTCAGGGGAGGTGTTTGGCGTGATCATATAGTGGAATTACAGGAGGAGAAGCAGGGAGAAAGGATTCGTAGATTTCAAGGGGATAAACTGGTGGATTATTTTCTGATCAATGGTGGCAAGCGTTTGCGGGGCACGGTGCAGGTCAGTGGGGCCAAGAATGCGGCGTTGCCGATCATGGCGGCGTGTATTTTGTGTGAGGGGGAGGTCACACTACGAAATGTTCCCGACTTGGCGGACGTGCGGACCATGGAGCACCTTCTCAATAAGCTGGGAGTATCAACGGAGCGTCCCGAGCCTGGAGTGATCAAGCTCAAGGTCGAAGACGAGATGAACTGCCATGCGGACTATGAGCTTGTCCGCCGCATGCGGGCCAGTGTTTGTACGATGGGTCCCTTGCTGGCCAAGCGGGGCCGGGCCCAAGTCAGTATGCCGGGGGGGTGCGCGATAGGGGACCGACCGGTCAATCTTCATCTGCAGGGGCTGGCCAGTTTAGGGGCGGACATGGACTTGGTCAGTGGTGACGTACTGCTCAAGGCCAAGCGGCTGCGTGGTTCGGAGATGTTTTTGGGGGGGCGTTTTGGGTCTTCGGTGACAGCGACGGCCAACATTTTGATGGCGGCGGCCTTGGCAGAGGGGCGGACGATAATCGAATCATCGGCTTGCGAGCCGGAGGTTACGGACCTCGCCAACTTTTTGAACGCCTGCGGAGCCCGGATCAGCGGGCACGGCTCTCCTCGGATCATCGTGGAAGGGGTAAAGGAATTGAAGGGGTGCGATTACACCGTGATTCCCGACCGAATTGAGGCGGGGACGTTTATAATGGCTGGGGCGATCACGAACGGTGAAATACGCCTGCAGAATTGCCGGCTGGAGCATTTGCTGGCGGTGGTGGATCGGCTGCGGCAAATTGGGGTGAACGTGGAGCGAGACGGGACGGAGGTGGTGGTGTCGAGTGCCCGTCGGCTGGAGCCGGTGGAGGTGACCTCGCAGCCTTACCCGGGCTTTCCCACTGATTTGCAGGCCCAGATTATGACGCTATTGTGCTTGGCGGAAGGGAACAGCATTGTTACAGAGAAGATTTATCCTGACCGGTTTATGCACGTGGCGGAGTTGAACCGGTTGGGGGCCAAGCTGCGGAAGGAGGGGGCCACGGTGATTGTGGAGGGGGTTAAAAAGCTGATTGGGGCGCCGGTGATGGCGTCTGATTTGCGGGCTTCGGGGGCCCTGGTTTTGGCGGGTCTGGTAGCCAAGGGGGAGACGCGTATTAACCGGGTGTATCACATTGACCGGGGCTATGAAAAATTCGAGCGTAAGCTTCTGGAAATTGGGGCGGATATTGAACGGCGGACGGATGGGAGTGCTGATTGAGGTTTGTCAGGGCGGTAGTGTGATGATTTCGGGATGAAAGGGGTTGGAAGGGGGCGCTGTTTGGGTTTGATTGAATCCGGCAGAGTTCTGGATAAAGCTTACGTTAAAGGTTGTACGAAGCGGGTTTTAGGGTTGACAGGTGCGGTAGAGCGGTTAAAGTGTTTTTGACTGGCCCTGACCTGTGGGAAAGGCGCGAAAACAGGGGGGCGAGATACCTCAAGGAATGATTCGGTCGATGCAGGCCGGAACCTACCAAGGCAGGAGAACCTCCCTGTAACCGCGGGTTGCTCATGAATTCCTCACGAAGGAGATAACACGTGCAGACCGTTCAACAAGACGCTGGATATTGGCATAATGGCATTCGGTGGATGGTGGGAAGCATGGTCTTGATGTTGGCGGTGTTAACCGTGGGTTGCAGCCAGCATCCTTTGGAGTCGGGATACGCCTGCCAGGGCAAGACGCAGCTTCAATTTTACTCGCCACCGGGGGCGGAGGTGGCAGTCAATGCCTGTCCCGGTCGCAGTCATCAGATTGCGAGGTACGGGGCGTATGATCATCGGTTGGAACACGCGCCGGAGGAGTTTTGCGTATTCAATCTTGCTCCCGGGCGATATGAGTTCAAGTACACCACGGCGAAGGGATTGCCGGGGGTGAGTGTGTATGGTGAGCTCAATGTGTGCCACGCCAACTCCAAGGAAGCCCAGATTATTCAGCGACGGGCTTTCATTCCCATCGCATTACCTTCCGAGTACTACAAAGAAGTGGAAGTTACGGGCGATCGGATTTTTCCGTACCAGGGTGAGGCGTATCGTTATACCATTAACCAGCATGACTTGGAGCGGCTGAAAAAAGGTGACGTGGTCGAGAAAGTGATTTTTGTTGCTGATCTTGAGAAGGCTGCACGACAGCTTGCCGAGACAAAGAAGAATATTGCCGTTTATGAGCACAAGATTGAATACGCCAACAAGCGGTTTCAGTTGGAGTATCGCAAATACTTGACGGAGGTGGGCAATCCGGTGGCGGGGTTGCTGGGATCTGATCGGGCGCACTTGCACTGGGAGGCGAAACGTCAGGAATATATGCAGGAGCTTTCTCTTTTGGAAAGTAAATTGGATCGGCTGCAGGCGTTGCTGGATGGTGATCACGTGATGGTTCGCAAAGGAATGCTTGCGTTGGCGACTGAAGAAGTGGTTGCTCCTCACCAAGACGCGGTGCGGGCGGCCGAGGAGCTTGGCGAGGTATTGTTGGTGATGCGGATCGGTGGTCGCCACATGCACTGGGGTGATCCGAAACAGGAAATAATGGCGTACAATCCGTAAGCGAGGTTTGGCGGCCGGTGTAGTTCCGGTTGGCAGACGGAGCGGATGATATTTATTTCTCACGAAGATGGATGGTAAAGACGGGCGAGCTCGCGATGGTGTCGCGGGTTATGATAAGCGGCATAATCAAACATTGATAAAGGCGACGGAGGAAGCGGTCATGGTGTCGGCTAAACGTTTGTTGACCTGCGGGGGGGTTTTGGCGGGTTTGATGTTAACGACCGCAGGGTGTGGTAAGCAGACTCCGCGGGTGGCGTGCCAGGCGGTTTTGCCGGAAGGCGTGGAGTTGCCGGCCGGTTTTTATCCTCTCGCGGGACACTATAACCTGGATAATCCGGAAGACCACTACAATGGTTGGCCTCGCTACATTCTCAGCGAAACCGATGACATGGTGATGGTTTATGTTCCCAGCCAGGAGATTTTGATGGGTGGGGGGACGGATGATGACGAGGTGCCGGCCCGCCAGGTTAAGGTGAATCATTTTTATATCGATCTGTGTGAAGTTACAAACGGGCAGTTTCAACGTTTTTGCGAAGAAAAGGGAGATGTTGCCGGAAGTGAAGGGCGGACTAGCAGTTGGTTGAATTTCTGGCATCCGGCATTAAATGACGATCATCCGGTGCGGGGTGTTTCCTGGTGGGAAGCGTATCATTACGGGGCATGGTCCGGCAAGGTGCTTCCGACGGAAGCTCAATGGGAAGCAGCGGCCCGTGGTGATGACGGGCGTGTTTATCCCTGGGGCAATAGCGAGCAGGTGCCGCAGACCAAGTATTTGTGTAATGCCCGGACCAATCGTGAGCAGTACGACGGTTATGAGTATACAGCCCCGGTGATGAGTTACTCGCCGGGTGTAAGTCCCTTTGGTGCGTTCAACATGGCTGGCAACGTGTGGGAGTGGTGTGCGGATTATTATGATCCGGGCAGATATGCCTATCCCAGCAAAGAAGATCCGCCTGCCGAGTTGGAGCGGGGTGCCAAGTCTTTTGGCGATCGAAATTATCCGAATCCCATGAACAAAGTTATTGCGGAAAGTCGCGTCGGGCCGGCGTTGGGCGGGCAGCGGGTGATTCGTGGCGGTTCGTTTGCCGATCCGATTGAGCGATGCAGGACGGATGTTCGGGCTGGTGTTCGGCCGGGGGCGCATCGGAACAATATTGGTTTCCGCTGCGTTTTGCCTTTGCCGCCGAATGGGGCCATGTAAACAGTGATATTACGGCGATAACGGGCGTAAAATAAAGACAAGCAAGATGATCCGGCTGATGGGGAGGATTCCAGGAACCATCGGCCGGTTTTTTATTTCCGGTTTTGATCGGTGGGAAATACGGGCTGACATTTATGGCATGGCCGATAGTAAAAAAAGAAGAACCGGTAGAATTTTATCCCAAAGTGAGAGGCGCGAGTTGGCATTAGGTAGGTTATTTTTTGAAGGGATATTAATATTTTCGGCGATCGGGGCAGGATTCTCCGTTCAGCCGAAAGACGTTCAATGTGCGCGGCCCGCGACGACGCAGCCAGTGGTTCAAAAGGAAGGAATTTCACTTCTCCGCGTGAATGTTGGGGATGTCGAGGAGGAGGATAGCCGTTTTTACTGGCTGGCGGTGCCTGTGGGTTATCGGACGGGGGATGAGCCACCGCTGGTTATTTGTCTGCATGGGACG
>CAZMVS010000060.1:0-4371 GCA_964569525.1 uncultured Planctomycetales bacterium | reverse complement strand
CAATCCCGGCCCGCCGGGTCCCCTGGTCGATATGGGGCCTTTCGAAAAATTCGAGGACTGCAACGGCAACGGCATACCAGACACCGATGATATTGCTGCGCAAACCAGCACAGATTGCAACACCAACGGCATACCGGATGAGTGCGAGGCCGACCAGGATCGGGATTCGGTGATCGACGCCTGCGACGAATGCCCGGAAACAGTCACAGGAGCAACAGTGGACGAAGTCGGCTGCCCACCGGATATATTCGGCGACTTCGATAATGATGGCGATGTGGATTGGGTAGATCGCCTGGAATTTGAGGAGTGTGCAACCGCCCCGGGCGTGGTTCAGCTAATTCCCGATTGTGGCGTCGCGGATTTCGATAATGACGGCTGCATCGACCAGAAGGATTTTGCCGTATTCCAAAGCTGCCTAAGTGGCTTGAATCAGCCCGCCGATCCATCCTGCGACGATTAGAGCGTTTCAAGAAAAAGTGTAGAAAAAACAGGCCCTGCAATAGGTGGGCTTTATTCTTGTCATTCCTCTCCCGATTTTGGAGCTCTACACACAAACTGAAAATCCGCTAATACTCCAAGGCGCCAAGGTCTGGATGTGTATCCCCCCGCCGCCTTCCTGAAAAATCATCTCGTATGTAGGGACTGAAGACACCGGCATCTATGGCCGGCGAATTCCCCGTCAGGTCAAAATCACCTGCCCCCGGATCGACAAATCCAGGACTGTCGGTCAGCAAATTGTGATCGACAGCTAATCTTACCGCCGCGCCGTTAACCATCTCCGCATCAGCGGTCCTCGGCGCCGAGGCCAGGTTATTACGTACCGTCACTTCATAAGCTCCTGACGATATGGATATGCCTGTAAACTCCCCTCCCGCATCCCCACGGTAAATCGTATTATTATAAATCTGATCGTTAGTCGCGCCCGGAATCGCAGGAGCGGATGCCTCAATACCCGTATACCATTCCGATGCCCCACTTCCATCGAAAACATTATTACGAACAACGGCCCACTGAGCTTGAACCAGCAGACCGGCCTGGGTGTCCGATAGACTCTCAACCAGATTGCGCTCAAACACCACGTCTTTTATCCGTTCATCAGCCCCCCACCACTGCGGAGCAATGGAAACCACGTACACATGACCACGTAAGATATTGTCAGAGATGACCGCGTGTTGCGAATCGGGAAGATTCAATTCCTGCTCGTTGTGAAACTTTAAAGCCAAGCGATCATGGCCCGGATCGCGCAGAATGTTATGACTGATAATCCCCTGACGCATATGCCATATGCGTAACACGTGCGAAATACCTGCCTGCTCCATGCGATTTCCGAGAATCGCTATATGCCGGCCGCCAACGTAACAATTATTGACAACGTTATTCGTTAAAGTGCAATCTGCGATGATGTTATTAGCATGCTGATCAGCGCCATTCCATCCGTACGCGATACCAATATCGAATTGGCTGACGGTTAGCCGCAGGGCCAGATTATTGATTAATCCACTCCCCACCAGGCCGGCTTCTTCTGAACTGCTACCCGGTCCGACAAGTTCAAGATCCATGATCCGCCAATTATCCGCCCGCAAATCAAGAGCGGCCTCAGCGCCGGTTACCTGAATCCGCGGAGCCGACCCGCTACCATAAGCCCCCAGAATAACAGGCCCGGAAGCCCGGGATGTATGTCTCCCAGAAATTGTCCAGGTATCGCCACGCTTAAACAAAATTCGCCGGTCAGGCCCCGTCATGTCAAGTGCCTTTTCATAGCTGCGTAACGGTTCACCGGCGGTAAGCCCACTATTGGCGTCTGAACCCTCGGAATTCGATACGTAATAGGTCAGCCCGTTAAAGCGAGTCACGGAAATGGTCTGTCGATACTGATGAACACTTCCCTCGGCATCTGTCACCCTCAGGATTACCTCGTAAATTCCCCGCTCTTCGTAAACGTGGGCCGCCACACGACCTTTTCCCTCGTTACGCGAAACACCGGTGGCTAAATAGCTTCCCGCACCTGTATCCCCAAAATCCCACTCATAATGCATACCGGCATAATCGCCATCGGTCGGTTGAATCACGCCGCTGGACGAATCGGTCGCATCAAACACGACGCCCAAAGGAGCCACTCCCGAAGTACGCTGGGCCGCTTGCATGGTGGACGAAGAGCCTCCATTCCCATCCCCACTACCGGCATCTCCCCCATCGTTATCATCCTCCAGAACACTCAAAAGCGCAGTGCGCGTTATGTGATCTTCGTCAACGACTTCATTCCGAAAGGTGACGACCGCCTGGTGCATCCCTGGACGTAACGTGGAGGCCTTTGAGTTGAATGACACCGCCAGGGATACCTCCTCACCTCCCCGTAATTCCCCACTGGTCTCCGAAATACTTATCCATGGCTTGTCGGTCCACACGGACCAATTTATCAAAGCAGTGCCATCATTCTGAAGCGTGTATTCCTGGGCAGAAGGATTGAATGGCCCCCCCTTGTAACCATGACCTAACAAACCCCGAGAAGGTGCCACTTTCAAAAGGGAAAGATCCTCTTCCACCTCCACGATTACGGGAATAGTGAATAAGCCGCCCCCACCATCAAATTGAACAGTGGCCGTATGAATCCCTACTTGTTTAATCTCGGAATAGCCACTATTAATCGACACAAAGACCGTTTTCTCCTCACCCGCCGCTAGCGTTCCTTCCTGCCTGGAAAAACTGATCCATGGTTTCGTGGCGTTGGCTTGCCAATCAACAGGCGTCTGCCCCTTATTCAATAAGGTATATGACTTGCCTGCAGGCTGAACGGTACCGCCCTGTATAGCATGACTGCTTAGCCCTGTACTCGGCTCGACAGCAAGCTCCCCCTGGCCTACGTTCAACAAAACATCCACACTGACCGGTTCAACAGCGTCAGCCTTAAAATATACCGAGTCCACATAAACACCTGAACCGAGGCTGTTGCCTTCCGAACTTATGGATATCGTTACGGTCTCCGTATCGCCGGGATTCAACAACCCGCTATCACTGGAAAGCTCAACCCAGGATTGCGTCTTCGTTGCTGACCATTCAAACGCAATGCTACCTGTATTTGATAATTCGTAACTCTTGCGTTCGGGTCGGTAAGGACCAGCCTGTAAATCATCGGCCACAAATTTCTCTTCCGGTGTCAATCTGATTTGCCCAGTAGTGGCTTCAAAAATAATTTTGACGCTATACGTCCCCGCCTGCCCCGCATCGATATCAACGGCACTCCGGTAAACACCCGTGTGTAAATCCCCCGTGTTCACCGTAACCGTGAGATCCCGCTCATCTTGGATAATCCCCTGCATCGGCTCAACGTGCACCCAGTCCGAACGGGGACTCGCCTTGAAATTCATCTCCTTACTACCGATGTTACGAATAGGGAAAGATTGACTCTGCTCGGCATCTTCAAAAATCAGCCGGTCGGCATCAACCTGCAATATTGGTTCCGGAGATAAGTAAGGGCCTGCCTGGTCCGTTTCCGTGAATGCCGCCCGCTCCGGAACTGCCGAACCAACCACCAGGGAAATGCTACGGGCAGCAATTTGGCTTTCCTCCGTATCTCCGAAAAATATGATCCGATCTTCATATTCCCCCGCGGATAAACGTTCTGCGTTACGGTTGATCTCGACTGTAATCCTTTCCGATTGCCCGGGTTCGAGCCTGCCACTGCTCCGGGAAAGAAACAACCACGCCGCCCGGTTATCCGCTGACCAGCGCACCGAACCGGCACAAATATTGGTAACCATGTAATCATATGTTTCCGGGTCGAAAGGCCCGCCTTCTTCTCCCGTACTGGAAAATCCCTCCACGGGAGTCACTTCGATGGTGGCCTGCTGTTCACTTGCTTCCCCGTCGGATCCGTCTTCCACTTCCAAAGGTGGCGCACAGGACATGTCAACCATAACAAGGCAAAAACCAACAACAATGATTTTCCGGATGGAATACATGTTCTTTCCCTCCATAACCGGAAACATCTTCAATATCTTTTTCATTCTGTAACATGTTATCCACGCTATGAATAACACGACAATGACAAACACTTAAAAGCAGCCGCTACCAAAGCAATCAATTACATTTTACCAATCGATCGAATAAATAAGCATAACATTTTCAGGAACTAAATTTCGGCATGTATATCAAAATACGCATTGAAAAGGATCGGTTTCCCTTCGCGCTTTACTTGCTGAACATGTATCATTTCAGGGCGCTTTTGTGACAATATATTCTCGATTCATCATTCACACCCTTTTGGAGACTACTTCGAAAGTCCATCTTGCGTATCTACATCTCTTTTATTGCTCGTAAGCTCCGAGATCATAATCCTCACCCTGCGGACGGACTACCCCGTTGATGGAATCC
>CAZMVS010000059.1:0-6249 GCA_964569525.1 uncultured Planctomycetales bacterium | reverse complement strand
ATTCTTCTCTGCCCTACCAATAGCCAGCAAATCCTGCCTAATCCTGGCTCCCAACTTGACCTTCTCCGCAGAATTATCCACGATCCCGTTTAAACGATCGTTCATTCCACTCAGTTTGTTGATGCCGATCACGGATACAGTAACCGCAACCGCTGACAACAATCCAATCACAGCGAACAACTTGGCCCTCAAGCTTAGATTTTTCATTTTGCCGCCTTTCCTGAAATGAAAATTTTGAACCCCCTCTTAACCCTTTTCTTCCGAATTTGCATATTCCAACCTTCTGTCAAGAGGCGGGCATCGCTTAAAAACCGGCCCCGTTAGAAATGTTTGTCAATTCAAAATCCCATCTCTACCTATTCGTCGTTGGACGGGATTAACAATGCTTTAGAATAGTTTCCTTTGCCTCTGCCTGCCTGATCGTCTCTCCAATGGACCAACCTAATAACACAAATACACCATTCTTCTCAAAATTATTTTTATATCTTTTCGCATTTTAATCCTTCACGTGGCTCACTTAGTCTTAAAAATAGAGTGAACGCCGGCGGGATAGCGGCGCTCACCCTAGCTCCGGGTCCTGGGTAGGAAAATGGGGGATTTGAATCCTTTCAGCATATCGAAAGGAAATTTGTTAAACATGATCCCGCTCTTAGCCAGGTTCAAGAAGATCGTAGCCATTGCTATTTTTCGTTCCTTTAAATTGCAATCAGTTGCAAACATGCTTTCCATGAAGCCGTAGCTTTTCTGTTCAACCGTTTGCTACCGGTGACATGTATTTCCCGCGACGCAAACCGTTTTCTGAAAACTGTCTTCTAAATTTTGGGACAAAAATATCCGCAGTGCCCTGCGTGTATCCCAGCCTTTGCCGTAAAATGGAATCGGAAAGAAGTGTAGGTCGTTAAATGGTATAAATATGCCATTTTGCTCGGTTTTCAAAAACACTTGCCTCGCCACGTTTACCTTTGTATATGAGCCCTGATCATTTGATGTCGCCCCGCCACTCCAGTCTTTATTTACGACATAACCCTTTTTATTTAAGACGTTTACAATCTTTGATAGGCTTCGCGGGGCTATGTAATAACAATAACCTGCCAAAATCTCTCAGGTGGATTCCTGAAACAGAATCCGTTGCTCAATCCGCCCCCTAGCTCTCAGTAATTAGACATCCACGATGCCTTCTCGAATGGCGAAACGGGCCAAATGAACCCGGTCATGAATATCCAACTTTTCCATCAGGCTGCTAGCGTGGCGGTTAACCGTGTTGACTGATATATGCATCGTTCGGGCAACTTCCTTTTTGGACATGCCCAAAGACAGATATTTGAGGATTTCAATTTCCCGCAAGGTCAGGGTGTCGATCCTGGACAAATTTTGATTCATGGGATGTTGTCGGCCGTCTATTTTAACAATACGTTTTTGAATCCGGCTGGAGATATATCGCCTGCCTTTGGATACATCGCGGAGGGCTTGAATCAGATCAAAACGGGAATCATGAGTGGTAACAAATCCAAAGTTATTCTGTTGCAATACCTGGCTTATATCTCGGTCGCGAATACGATCTCCGAAATATACAAGATTGGGTGAATGATTATTGTTGAGTATAGTCCGTGTTGCTTCCAGCCAACCGGGTAAATCTGTATCCATCAATACAATTTCGGGAGTGCAGTATCTTACGCCTTCGATTGCCCGATCAGCAGTATCGACTGCATCCAGAACCTCTATGTCCGATTCCTTTTGTAAACTATCTTCCAAAAGCTTTCTCAACAGCGGTCGGCCGACGGCCAGCAGAACAGATAGTTTTTCGCACATCATACACACTCCTCTTTATCATCATCCCTCCCGAAATGCGCATACCCTTTTACCAATGTTCCCACTTGATAAAACATGCGGATATAATGCTGATGGCAATACCTTGTCACTTATTTAATTGCTGCGAACTTTAAATTATGAATATACGTGGCGGCGTGGAACTGGTATGTTTGCGCACAATCTGCTTATTGAGCGCACGCTTAGCGCCGTCACAAACCCCTTGTGGATGATTCTCACTAAACCTTCAAAAACGCGCATCGCGCGATTTGTTGGCAGTGCTGTATCCACAATCATGTTTTCTTATGCAAAACCGCAATGTGCCTTAAGTTGGAGACGCGTTACGCGCCCTTTACTCATTTGCGATATCGTCATTTGTACGAGTTCGCTATACTTTCAGACTAAAGAATAAATGATCTCCAATAGGGGATTCTCCTAATAATCCACCTTGGATTCCGTTGTTGCTTCCAAGTGAAGGATGTTATATGCTGATGGGTCCGCGGATTATCGGAATTTTCAGGCCGCGGCTAGAAAGAATGAACTATGCAAGTCAATCTCCTTTGTATCGGAGATGTGGTCGGCCGACCGGGGCGTTTTGTCCTCTCCCAGGCTCTGCCCGATCTCGTCCAGCAGTATGAAATTCATTGCGTTGTTTGTAACGCGGAGAATGTAGCAGGCGGCTCTGGCTTAACTTCCACCTTACATGATAAACTGTTGCGTTACGGGGTTCATGTTATAACCTTGGGTGATCATATTTACCGCAAGGCGGAAATCATCCCCATCCTCGAGCAGTCGGAAAGCGTTGTTCGGCCGGCCAATTTTCCGCAAACGTCTCCTGGCAAGCCCTATGTCATCTACGAGACGAGCGTAGGGATCAAAGTAGCGGTCATTTCGCTTATCGGACGGTTGTTTATGAAGCCGCATGCGGAATGCCCCTTTCGAGCTATTAACGAGGTGCTTCGGCAGCTTCCTTCGGAGGTGGAAATTGTGGCGGTTGACATGCACGCCGAAGCAACCAGTGAGAAGATAGCTATGGGCTGGCATTTGGACGGTCGGGTCAGCGTTTTGTTCGGCACACACACCCACATTCCTACGGCCGATGAGGCCATTTTGCCGAAAGGCACAGCGTATATCACAGACCTGGGCATGACAGGGCCTTATGATTCTATTCTGGGTCGGCGGAAAGATCGCGTTTTGCGGCATTTCATGACCAATATACCCAGTCCCTTTGACGTCGCGACAGGAGATCCCCGGCTGTGCGGGATTGTGGTAAACGTGGATAGCAACAGCGGCAGGGCCACAGGGATCCAACGAATAATGGTAAAGGGAGAAGACCTGTCGCAAACGGACGCCTATCAGCCACCATCTTCGACTTGGTAGTGTTGTTTTGACCAGGAGTGTGCCGATATGCCAGCCGATCGTCCGCTTTTTGATCCTGACAAAATTAAGCCTCCCAAGACGGACCAACCCCCTACCCGCAGGCTGATCACGGTCAGCCAACTGACGGCCATGGTCCGTCGGGTGTTGAGCGATCACCTGCCGGCAACAATTCATTTGGTTGGAGAGATCAGCAATGTGGTCCGAGCGCATAGTGGCCACCTTTACCTGACCATTAAGGATGATCAAAGCGAGATCCGGGCGGTGATGTGGCGGAGCGATGTTTCGGCTTTGAAATTCAAGCCAACGGACGGTATGCAAATTGTGGCCACCGGCTCCGTGGGTGTATATCCGCCGCGCGGCCAGTACCAGTTTTACATTCGTAAGCTGGAACCGCGAGGCATCGGCGAGTTGGAGCTGGCCTTTCGACAACTGCGAGATCGGTTGAAAAAGGAAGGGCTTTTCGATCCCGCACATAAGAAGCCGCTTCCATCTTTTCCTCGACGGATTGCGGTGGTGACCAGTTCCACCGGTGCGGCCATTCGGGATATCCTGCAGACGCTGAGTCGCCGTTTTCCCTGCGTTTCGGTGATGTTGCATCCCGTTCGGGTACAAGGGGAAGGGGCGGCGGATGAAATTGCCGCAGCCATTGGTCGGTTGAACATGGAAGCTGAGCGTCTTGGCGGTTTTGACTTGATGATCGTAGGGCGCGGCGGCGGCTCGCTGGAAGATCTGTGGGCCTTCAACGAGGAGGTTGTTGCCCGGGCCATTTACGCCAGTCAAATTCCCATCATCAGCGGGGTGGGCCATGAAGTGGATTTGAGCATATCCGACCTGGTGGCTGATCTGCGGGCTCCGACACCGACTGCGGCAGCAGAGTTGGCGGTCCCTGTCTTGTCCGAAGTTCTGGAGTTGCTCGCCAGTCAACAATCCCGTTTGTCGCGTAATGCCGGGCACATCCTGGAATTGTCCCGTCATCGCTTGGACAGTTCGAGTAAGGCGGCGATTTTCCGTGATCCTTTGGGCTTGATTCATCAGAATCAACAACAGCTCGACGAGGCCGGCTCGCGATTGCAATGGGCGTGCGGCAAGAATTTGAGTAATTCTCGGGCACGGCTGCATCAAATGGAACTCGCATTGGCCGGCGTTCAGCCGGAAGTAGTGATCCGTAAACGTTATCATAAGCTTATGGAGGCGTCCTACATATTGCGCGGCGCGATTCAGCGTTGGCAGCAGTCCTCCCGCAACAGGCTTGATCGTCAGGAAAACGCATTGCAGCGGGTATCGCCGGTTCACCGGATAGGTTTTGAGCAGGAAAAGATCCGGCAGTTGGGTCGGCACCTGCAGCGGGCGGTCGATTATCGATTGCGACATGCAAACCAGACGCTCAAAGGTTACCAAGCGCGACTGGAAGCAACCAGCTATCGGCGGACATTGCAACGCGGATTCAGCATTACGCGTAGAAAGATAGATCGTCAAATTATACTGCGGGCGGAGGAGCCGCATATCGGGGAGATCATTTCCACGGAAACGGTTGACGGTGAATTCACCAGCAGAATCACGCAGTCTGATGTAGATGAATAGTGCATATTTACTTCTTGTGTTTTGGAAGTCGTTATACACAACGGGTGAGCACAAGCGACCTTCATTTTCGATAAATTTCCGAATGGTATAATGATTTGAAAGAGAGTGGTAAGGTGTTTCGAGGCCATGAAAACATCCGTCAATAATCAAATGCGTTACTATCCGCTGAGTCGATACTTTCGGCAGCGTTTCGGCTGTCGGGTTCAGAAGATAACTATCAACGCGGGCTTTTCCTGCCCCAATCGTGATGGAGCGCGTTCGTTGGAGGGATGCAGCTTTTGTAACAATGCCGGTTTCAGTCCGAACAGCCGTCGTGCGTTTGGATCGGTGGCTGAGCAGTTGTCCCACGGGATAAATACGGCTCGACAGCAAGGCAAAGCTGAGAAGTTCATGGCCTATTTCCAAGCGTTTACTAATACTTATGGGCCTGTTGAGCATTTGCGTAAGTTGTATGATCAGGTCTGGGAATTTCCGGAGGTAGTTGGTTTGGCCATTGGGACTCGGCCGGACTGCGTGGACGATGACAAGCTGCAGTTGATTGTCAATTATACCTCTCGTGGCGAAGTATGGATCGAGTACGGTTTGCAAAGCGCACACGATGAAACACTGCGGGCCATTAACCGCAACCATACATACGAAGATTTTGTTCGAGCGGTGGAAATGACCGCTGGGCGCGGTATTCTCCAGTGTGTGCATACGATTTTGGGGTTGCCCGGGGAAGACCGGGAAATGATGCTGGAAACGCATCGGCGTCTGGCGGGGTTGCCTGTTGATGGGATCAAGATTCACCTGTTGCATATTTTGAAGGATACCCCTCTTGCCCGTGATTATGATCATGGTAAGGTCAAGCTGCTTTCCCGCGAAGGATTTGTGGCGTTGGTGTGTGACGTGTTGGAGATTCTTCCTCCTCATATGGTTATTCAACGTTTGCAAGCGGATGCACCTCGTGAGTATCTGATTGCTCCCCATTGGTGTCTGGACAAGCAGAATATTCTTAATGAGATACACCAAAAGCTTGTCCGTCGAGACAGTTGGCAGGGCAAGGGTTTGGGCTTTGACATATCCGCTGTCGGGCATGGGAATTGAGCCCCCTACTGCGGCGAGAAAGGTGGTCATCGGCGCAAGAAAATGGGTTCAAATGGGTTTGTTTTTGACGCCAAGCGCCACTGTAATTCTCTTGTAAGTATTTCCTAAATAACAGCTTACGACATTTATAAAATGGGTTTGTTTTGTAATATTTTTTTCGCAGTGATCGATTTCTTTCGGTAAATAGATCAGGATAAATATTCATCGTAATGATTGTGGTTTGCGTGCTCATATCTGAATTCCCCTTTTATCCTTTTGTTTTTGTCCTTGTTTCCATGTTACATAACACGCCGGGTGTTCCGGTCGCCCTTCCCGACAACAGAATAGTAGAATTCCGGCGTGTTGGTCCCGGCAAGCCGGGAGAAATGGCACACGTGATAGAAATGATATAGAGCG
>CAZMVS010000058.1:0-3701 GCA_964569525.1 uncultured Planctomycetales bacterium | reverse complement strand
ACAAAAACGCGCACGTGCCGAACATCAGAAAAAATTGGAGCAAATGATCGCCGAACGCAAAGGCGGAAGCCAAACCAAACCCGCGGCCACCACCCAGCCGGCCAAAGCCGCTAAAGCAACCACCACCCAGCCGAAAGGCTGATCTTTATTGGATCCCGGTGTGTTGTTTCCATCTCAAAATGTTCGTAGCCGAACATCGCTTTAGCGTAATCATCCGGTAACTTGCTTGCTGCGATAATGGCATTTCCTGCTGATTGGTTGTCAAAATTCGTATGGAAATTACACGCCCCTCTCGAATAAAATTAATATTGAGAAAGCGGTTTGTTCATTCGAGGCCTTCATATTGATCGATTAAGAGCACAAATGACGAAGCTGGCGGTGCTTGGCATTTGCGAGAAACAGACCGTGGGTTTGTAATGTGCCAAGGAGCTGATTATGTCTCCTACCCTGCCCGAAAATCATCCCCTCAGCCGATTGTTCAGTGGGACCGTGGAACATGTCCTTTATAGCGAGTTGGGTATTTGCGATCCGCAAATCGCCGATTACGTGGCGGACATGCTGAGACATTTCATACATCGCGATGACTTTTATCCCTTTCGCAACGCCCATGGCCGGCGGATTGAGAAGGTCGCCGAATTACTCACCGATGCCGAAGTCCCCAACTGTCCCTCCGCCGGCCAGCGCCGCCGAATCATCTATCGCCACATCGGCGATTTCGCCCTGTTTTGGACCGGCCTCTATCCCGAGGGTATCCCCAGCATGCAACCTTTGGGTTTTGATTCCCACAGCGGTTACCTGACCCAAGGTAAGCGTTCCTATGCTATTGCCTCTCAACTCACCGGGCCCCAAGACAAGCCGCCCGCTGGCGTTCTCCGTCGCCTGAGCGATAACTTCGAATATTGTGTTCAAGGGCTGAGCCTGTGCCGCAAGGAATGGGAACAGATGGGCAAAAAACCTTACCTGTCTTGAAATAGCTTTCCACTATTATTGGTCGGAAAACCGAAATCTCGCCTTGGGAAAAAATCGCGATCAAGGCCGACCAACATATCATCAACTTCCATGACTCGTAATTGGATCCTGTAAGCTCTAACGAATACGCTGCAGGATTAACGATGTCGGAGCTCCGATATCCGCCACATACAGTCGGCCAAGATAAGCCTTAGCGGATTTTTCTCGGTAGCCGCTCTTGGCTGCCAGGAAAGAGACTGTTCGGTCAGCTTTGACCGCCACGCCGCCCGGTTGGCCGGTGGTCGCGTTTAAACCGGAGGGAACATCAACTGCAAAGACCAAGGGCTTGCGCAAAGCATTAAGCTTCTTGATTAACGTGGCCAGTGGTTCACGTACTTCCCCGCTGAAACCGGTGCCCAGGATGGCATCAACCACGAGATCCACTTTGGCCCAGCGTCGGGCGGCAGCGGTGATGGCCTGTTTGCTTTTGACCGTGCGGATGGTCAGGCCCATCTTTTTGACAATCGCATGATTGGTCGCCGCCTCCCCGGAAAGCTTGGCCGGATCGCCGTAGATATCTACCTCTACCTGCCAGCCACGATTTACAAGGTGGCGGGAAATGGCAAAACCATCCCCCCCGTTGTTGCCTCGTCCACAGATGACGGACACCTTGTTTTTTTGCCGCCCGGTATTCCCCTTTTGTTTCAACAGACGTTCTATATGATCGGCGCAGTTGCGGGCGGCGTTCTCCATCAAAACCACCCCGGGAATTCCCAGTTCCTTGATCGCGTAGCGGTCAACGGCCCGGATTTCGTCCACAGTGAGATAAAGCCTGTTTTGTTTGGTTATTTGTCGTGCCATACGTCTATTGTTACCGCAAATGTTGCCGCCAGGCAAGCAGGTTTTATTGACCTTCACAACATCGGCTCTATATATGTGTGACAAAGGTGGGACCGCCTTGATATTATAATAAACGGCAGAGGGGTATAATGGCTGATCAAATTCATCATCAAGGAGGAATTAACTATGTTGCGTTGGATCTTGATACTGGCTTTTGTGTTCCCGCTGGTCGGCTGTGAATCCAATGATTCCCACCGGCGATGCCACCGCCGGGAAGGGGAGAGCGTATGGGTCGATGTCACTGACGATTCTGTAAACGTCTATGTCCGTCCCGACGAAGATGATGAGGATGAAGATATCGACGTGAACGTAGATTGGTAGTTAAATTTTTGTTGCAGGTCGCTGCCGATTGATATAACGTAAGCTGAATCCGGACATTTTTAGTCTTTATTTTAGGATAGCGCCCATGTCTTTTATCTTGCGAGCATTCCGTGTTTGTGTTCCATTTTTGACAGCGGTTTTGCCGGTTGTTGGCCAATCGAATTGG
Source organism: uncultured Planctomycetales bacterium (assembly GCA_964569525.1). Classification (GTDB taxonomy): domain Bacteria; phylum Planctomycetota; class Phycisphaerae; order UBA1845; family PWPN01; genus JAAYCU01. The sequence goes on along the minus strand of CAZMVS010000058.1, from coordinate 1,366 downwards.
TCGGTCACTTCGCCGGATAAACATTTGATCTTCACCATAGATCAACCAGCGGACCAGAACAACAGTCTTTTCTACCAGGTGTCGTTGAACGGAAAGACTGTTCTGGGGCAGGCTCCACTGGGCGTGACCATGAGCGGTTCGCAGGGTGATTTTGTTCGCGATCTTGTTTTCCAAAACCAAAGTTCTCAGAAAATCGAGGAAACATACCAGACGGTAAGCGGCAAAAAGCAAACCCATCATCACCATGCCCGGCAGATAACGTTGTGTTTTGAAAACGGGGCCGGCATGCCGATGCACCTTATTATCCGAGCCTGTAATGAGGGTGTGGCTTGGCGTTATCATTTTCCCGGTTCAGGTGATGCGGAGATTGTTGACGAAGCGTCCGCGTTCAAATTGCCGGCCGAGACGGAGGGTTGGCTGCAGAAATATTTGCCTTATTACGAAGATTACTATCAACATCGCGAGTTGGACCAGGTCGGGTACCAGGAGATTGGCTTTCCCGCCCTGTTGCATCATCCCGATGGGGCGTGGGTGTTGTTGACCGAGGCGGCGGTGTATGAAGATTACGCCGGCGGACACTTGCGGACGGTCAAGAGTAAACCCGGTTGTTTGAAGGTTGCGTTGCCCGATAAGGTTTCCTGGCATCGCCCGTGGACCACGCCGTGGCGGGTGGCCATAGTGGCCAAGCAGTTGGGCACGATCGTGGAATCGACGTTGGTCGATGACCTGAATCCGCCTTGCGAAGTGGAGGATCGAGACTGGATTCAGCCGGGGAGGGCGACATTTCCCTGGTGGTCGGATTACCAGGCCAACAGTGATCCGGATAAGCTCAAGTGGTTTATTGATTTTGCCGCAAAAATGGGCTGGGAATGGCTGGAGTTTGATACGGGTCTGGTCGGGGGGGATGTGACCGACGATTGGCGAACTGAAGATTGGGTGCCGGAGTTGGTCGAATATGCCAAACAAAAGGGCGTCAAATGCTTTGGCTGGGAAGCGTGGCATAAGCTGGATACGGCAGAGGAGCGAAAGACCGTACTGGGATTGCTCAAGAAGTTTGGTTTTCGGGGCGTTAAGGTTGATTTCCTGAACAGCGACAGCCAGGAGCGGTTTGCGGTTCGTGATGCGGTCATCCAAGATTGTGTGAAATACAAGTTGATGGTCAGCTTTCACGGGGCGACCATTCCCCGGGGCCAGCGCCGCCGCTGGCCGCACGTGATTACGTGGGAAGGCGTGCTGGGGGCGGAGTTCTACGGCCCGCCCAAGCAGCGGGGCTTGTCGGCTCCCCCGCCGCCGCCTAATTTCACCCTGCCGTTTTCGCGCAACGCGGGGGGGGCGGGGGGGGACACGCCGGGGGCGATTTCTCCCC